>CAZFTV010000043.1:10638-12163 GCA_964521765.1 uncultured Eubacteriales bacterium | reverse complement strand
CCCGCCATCGCGATGAGGGGAGGCACGCAGCCAAGGACGATGCTTCCCGTCTCGCCCGATGCTCTCCGCCGGCCCGGCAGCCCGTCCGCACCGCGCGGGCGGTCGTGGGCCCCTGAAGGGACCCGCTGCCCGACAATGGCGCTGGTTCTATCCTTGCTCCGAATGTATTGTCGCGGGCAGGCGGGCCGAAGTCAAGTGGCCTCGGCCGAGCGGGACCGATTTGCCCCGGCGGCCGGCCTGGACAGGCCGACTTTGCTCACGGTCAAGATCCGGTCGCGGCAGAGGGGGGCGGAGGCGGTGGTCGAAGCCCTGGCGCGGGGCCGTTGTCGCGTGGAATTTGCCAGCCCCCAGAGAGCTGTTACGCCCGGACAGTCCGCCGTTTTCTATGACCGCGATCTCGTCGTCGGGGGCGGCATCATCGACCGTCCGGGGCGGGCGAGTCGGACCCGAGCGCTGCCTCAGTCGCCCGGGACGAGGAAATAATCCGAGACGTTGATGTTATATTCATAAGGGTCGATTGTTTTGACGATGTTTCTCTCGAACCGCCTGGTCTCCGGGTTCGTATCGGCCAGGCTCACGACCTCGCCCAGGATTTTCGCCCCGGACCGGTCGGTCGCCAATCGGATCATGGGCCTGAAAAACAGGCGGGAATCCGAGTGATTCTCGACGACGACGCCCATCTCGCCCGTGTCCAGGAGCACGAGCGAACCCACGGGAAACAGGCCCATCATGTTGATAAACACCTTCAGGATGACCGGGTCGAAACCGACTCCCGTATCCGCGGCCATGATGCTCAGGGCCTGGTCCCGGCGGAAGGCATGAGGTCGGTAGGGCCGGGACGTCGTCAGGGCGTCGAAAACGTCGCAGACCTTTACGATCTTGCTGAAGAAGGAGATGCTGTTTTTCTTCTGATAGCTGGGATAGCCGGTCAGGTCGACATTGATGTGATGCTCCAGGGCGACGTTGATGGCGCCTACGGGCACGGGAATCATTCCGGTTTCCTTGAGCATGAACAGCTTCTCCGCGCCCCGGTAGACATGGCTCTCCACGAGCGATCTCTCGTCCGCCTCCAGGATCCCTTCCTTGTCCAGGATTTCCTTGGGCAGCTCCATTTTTCCGTAGTCATGGAGAAAGGCGCTGATCCCCAGCTCGGCCAGCTCGTTCTTGTCCAGGCCGAGCCGGCGTCCCAGGGCGATTGACAGGACGCAGACGTTCATGGAATGGTTGAGTGTGTATTCGTGGAAGTTTTTGATGGTCGTCAGCCCCAGCAAAAACGCCTCGTTCTCCGAGATGTGTTCGAAGATCGATTGCATCATCCTCCGGGTGAGCGTCAGGGGGGGGAGCTGCCCGCCCATGAATTTGTCGAACATCTCCTTAAGATGGGAGATGCCCATGAAAAAAAGCTTGATGGAGTCTTCCTCTTTTACGCCTCCGACGTCGAAGAGCAAGGTCGGCTCCAAGAGGATGTGACCGTCCAGGCGCAGCCGCACAAGCCCCGCGGCGATGACGGCGAGGGAAACGTCCT
>CAZFTV010000043.1:9060-10628 GCA_964521765.1 uncultured Eubacteriales bacterium | reverse complement strand
AGCGCTCCATGTTCGTCCCCCAAAGGCTCCGGGTCGGGGGCTCGCCGGATCAGGAGAAGGAGAAACAACTGGAGCGCTTCGCGGGTCAATCCCGGAAGAAAAGAGAGAACGCCGATTCCCCTTTTTTTCAAGCTCTGGATCATGAATTTCAACATTTCATAGGAATTGATGGAAAATCGGACCTTGTGGCCGTTAAAAAAGAGGGTGTTCTGTCTGAGGAGGAGACTGGCCTCCTGCTGGCGGAAAAGGATGCCCCGGGTCAGGTCATAGAGAACCGAGATCTGGCGCTCGGCGATGAGGTTTTTAGGTTCGTAAATCTTGAGGATTTTCAGGGCTCTTCCCAGGCTTTCGATATAGAGCAGGGCCTCCTTCTGGAGCTGGACATCTGGAGCGGGGGCGCCGGCCTCGGGGGCATAAACGGACTGTCCGTCCATGGGGTTATCTCCTGTAATATCGTTTTAACGCTTCTTTGCAGGCCCGCCGCACTTTTCTGTTTCCCATCCGGCTGCCGCTCTCGAGGATGCTTTTGGCCTCGGGAGTGCCGATCAGGCCCAGGACGCCGGCCACGGCCATCCGGGTGGCTGTTTTTTTGCCGCGATGCCGCAAGCCCGACTTCTGTCTCAACAGATCTTCGAGGAGCATGTACGATTCCGGCGTCCTGCTCCGCCCCAGGAGGTCGATCAGAGCGAGCTTTTCCTGCTCGCTTTTCTTGTAGAAATCTTTCTGAAGGATGAAGTCTCTGACCTTGTTGAGAACGGCGGAGTCCCGGAGGAGCCGGATGTTTTTGACCGCGGCGATGCGGATCTCTTCATCGTCGTCATCGAGGTAGTCCGCCAGGGCGCGGCTGCGGGCTTCGTCCGCCGCTCCGCCGAGCGCGCGCACGGCTTCAAGCCGGAGGGACTTGTGCCATCCCTCACGGAACGAGGCGAGCATCGGCACCGCCCTTTGGCCGGGCAGGATGCCGAGGATGTTGATGATCGTTCGGGTCAGGGAGGCCCGGCTCGGCGCCGCCAGCCGCAGGAGGGAGGGCGGATCCTCGCGCGCCCGAGCCTGGAGGTATTCGGTCAGAGCCGCGGTGTAGGTGGGTGTCTTGAGCTCGTCGTAGATTTCGCCCAGGATAGGCATCGCCTCGGGCCCCAGGAGCCGGATATAGCTGAAGAAATCGCGAAAATCCTGGGGACGGTTTTCCAGCAGGCCCGCCTTGATCTGGGAGAAGGATTCCGTGCTGCGGACGCGGTCCAGGAATTGGGTGATCAGAGTGCCCGGGGAGGTGTATTCCAGGGAAAGCCGCGCCGCGGCCTCGATGGTGTTGTTCAGGAGTTGAGCCGCGCAATCGAATCGGCCTTTCGTGATTAGCTCCCGGTGGATCCGATCCATGATGCCGAGCGCCTCGGAGAATTGCTGGGGCCGGGCCTCTAGGTAAAGGATTTCGCTGATGAGGAACACCAGCTCCATTTCGGGGCATATCTTGCGGTTGAGCTGGAGCATCTGCTTCAGGGTGATGTCTTCCTCGTGGCTCAGCCGGGCTCCATCGTCCACGCCGGCTAGGCTGGGGTCGAGGTCCTGGG
>CAZFTV010000043.1:5000-9045 GCA_964521765.1 uncultured Eubacteriales bacterium | reverse complement strand
CTGCTGCGTCTCAGAGCTGAAGGCCGACCTTTCGCTGAGGGAGTGCATTAGGCTAGACCGGTCATCGGAGGTCAGCTCCACCTTCCCGGACTTGAGGCCGGAGACATCTACGTCCGGAATCTTGGTTCCGAGGCTGAGGGCTATTTTTTTTTCAAGAAAGCTGTCGGGCGCGAAGCAACGGATGTGGGGATAATCCCGTTCCCAGATCAGATGGACGAGGTCTATGTCGTCCTGCTTTGTATCAAAGGCTTCCTTGAGGAGGAGGATGAATTCCAGAAGCTCTTCCCGCTTCAGGCCTTTTTCGAAGAGGATTTTCTTGGTCCCGTCTTTGTAGAGGAGGAACGGGAGGCTTTTCAGGGCTTTCTCCTCCCGATAGACGACCTTATCCTCGTAAAGGAAGGAATATTCACTGACCCCGATCTCCAGCCTGAGGAGCGATTCAAGAAACTGACTGAGCTGGTTCCAGAGGGCCCCGACCAGACGTTGTGAGGTGGAGTGGTTCAGGGAGAAGATCTTGATGGATGAGACGCTTCGGGCCAGGAGGCTTAAAATTTCTTGGACTTTTTCTTGGAATCGTTCTTCATCTGGAGAGGAACCCTTGGGCGGCTTGCCGTCTTTGATTCGTATCCCCTCGGTCCGATCGGGCCGCGGCATAATATTATCCGCCCCAAGGATAAGGCCTGGGAGGCAGGATGTCAAGTTGTACGGCCGCGCCTAAAGGCCCAAGTGATTATGCGGTGACGCTATTCAATCGGCTGACATGAGCTTCGTATCAAGCTTGACAGGAGAGGGGGAGGAAAATATCCTAAGAAGGTTTCATGCCACTCAATTCTTGGAGGTTTGTGATGAGCGTCCGGTCGAGCTTCAAGGGAGCTTTCGGCCCGTTCCTGTTGCTTTTTGGCATGGCCTCTGCGGTCTTTCCCAGTGACAAAACCGTCGAGAGCCTATGGTTGAGCGGCCCGGCGGCGATCGACGGCTCGGCCGAAGAGTGGAGCGGAGAGCCGCTCCTTGCGGACGAATCCGCCGGCGCCCAGGTGGCCTTCCGGAATGATGCGGACAATCTCTATCTGCTGCTCGTCATCGCCGACAGGGCTCACCTGAGCACTCTCGAGGCCACGGGAGCGACCATATTTTTCAACGCCGCGGGGAAAAAGACCAAGGATAGGGGGCTCCGCTTTTTCAAGAAGGCGGCCACGGCCGAGGAGCTGATTGAGACCCTGGAAAAAAGCGGCCAGGTCTTATCAGAAGAACAGAAAGCCGAATTCCGCTCCAGGCAACGCTATCTCCTGTTCGAATGCGAATACCTGGAGAAGAACAAGAGAATTCTGGCCCTAGGCCCCCCGGGAAGTCCGCTCCTCGCTCCGGCCTTCAAGTCCCTGACCGCAGGAGAGAAAACGGTCATCGAATTCCGCCTGCCCCTCGACCGCGCGACCCAGGCCTGGGGGATCGGCGCGGCTCCCGGGGGGGCGATGAAGCTCGGCGTGGAATGGGGAGGCATGACCGAGGAGATGAAAGCGCGCCGGTTGGCGCGAACAGTATCAACCGAGGAGAGGGAAGCCCAATCCGCGGCCCAGACCCAGAGCCATGACAGCGGCCGCGCCAGAGAATTCTCAAGCGGCGGAGAGTCCTTGTCGGGAACAGGCCGCGGCACGCCGAAAAAATACTCCCTCTGGTTCGATGTCAAGCTGGCCGCGAGGGAGCGGCCGTAAAAGACCGCATCAGGTCGCGGATTTCCCGGCTGATCTTCAGGGCATCCTCGTACTTTCTCTGCCAGATATTCCGGCCGAAGATGAGGCCGTCGACTCCCGCCTCCAGGCAGAGACGGGTTTTTTCGAGAAGCTCCTGGTCGGCAAGTCTGCTCCCTCCTGAGACCAGCACGCCCGTCCGTCCGGCCGATTGAACGGCCATCCGCAGAGCCTGCTCCTGAGTCAAGCCATTGAAGCGGTTGTATTCCTTGAAGGGCGACTCGGGGGCGTAGCTTCCGGGCCTGGGCGGCTCGGGAAGGTTGATCTTGCATAGGGTGGCGCCCAGCTCGTTGGCCAGGCGGGCGCCATAGTCCACCATGGCCAGCGAGTCCCGGCCTCCGCCGCGCGCTTCGACGTATGGGCCGCGCGGGTAAGCCCACATGATGACCGGCAAGCCGTAGCGGCGGGCTTCCTGACGGACGCGGGCGAACTGGGCGATGTCATCGGCCTCCGCCGGAGAGCCGAGATACAGAGTGTAGCCGACGGCCTCTGCTCCCAATCGGACCGCATCCTCGACCGAGGCGTCCAGGGGGGAGAAGGGCCTGTCGTCGGGGAGGATCGAGGTCTTGCCGTTGATTTTGAGGACCAGCGGGACCCGGCCCGCCCACTTCTTCATGTGCTTCTCGGCCAGGCCGACGTGGCAGGCGATGCCCGAGAAACCGGCCTCCTCGGCCAGGCTGAGCTCGAATTCGAGGTCGGCGGCGGGAGGGTTGTCGATGAAATCCTTGGGCCCGTGTTCAAGGCCCTGGTCGATGGGCAGGAGCATGATCTTCCCGTTCCCCGGGCCGTGGGCGATCATCATCTCGTGGAGGCGCCGTTTCTCGCCCGGCCCCAGGCAGTCCAGGTCGATGTGGAACCGTGCCGGGCTCCGTCTATCCGAGTTCGCGGCTCCCCTGGATTTTATCGTGTTGCTCATGGGCGGCCTCCCGGGCTTTCGTCGTTTTCGTAGGTCCTGGTGATCTCAAAGACTACGGGGTTGAGAGGGTCGGGGCAGGCATGGACGGCCTTGTCCGGGTTCTGAAGCCACGGGAACCGAGCGCCGTACATCATGGCGAACACTTTGGGCAGCATGCTGTACAGGGCGTGGATGCAGATCTTGTTCTCGACGCCCTCCTCGGTGAAGACGGCCGTATCGCCCGCTTTGTGCCAGCAGGTCCCTTTAACGCTCGTGACTTTGGCCGTTATGCATTTGACCTTTTTGTCCATGGTGATCTCCTTCCTCGCTTCCGGCTCGGCGGCGGTCGGCGCAGTCCGGCGGCCGAGGGCCGAAGCCCCTGTTCGGGGGATATCCGCAGTCCAGGCGCCCAGCGTCGCCAGGGAGCAAGCGCGGCAGAACGTCCTGCGGTCGACCGCATTTTCCGATGGCGGATGACAAAAGGTTGATTTCACGATAAGTTCATCGATTATCTTAGCTTCAATCACCCGACGGGTTCAACCCTCTTAAGAATGAAAAAAAGACACCGGTATCACAGAGGACGAGCGGCCTTGTTAAGCCAACTCCGCTCGGCGAGTCCGAGGAGGGGAGCGAGAACTTTCCGCACCCGAGCGTGATAGGCGTTGAGCCACGAGATTTCCCGCGGGGTGAGGAGCTTCCGGTCCAGGGCGGATGTGTCGATCGGGGACAAGCTCAAGGTTTCGAAGGATAGAAAATCCTGGCCGACCGATGACCTCGTTTCGTCCTTGACCACGAGCACTAGGTTTTCGAGCCGCACGCCGAAACGCCCCTCCCTGTAGAACCCCGGCTCGACTGAAGTGATCATGCCCGGCTCGAGGGCCGCGCCCCGGCAGCGGGTGGGGGAGATCGCCTGGGGTCCCTCGTGAACGCTGAGAAAAGCTCCTACGCCGTGGCCTGTGCCGTGCCCGTAGTTCCACCCTCGGTCCCAGAGCGCGACCCGGGCCAGGGCGTCGAGTTGCCGGCCGGCCGTCCCGGAGGGGAAGGCGGTCGTGGTCAGGGCGATCAAGCCCTTGAGGACGCGGGTGAAGGCCTCTCTTTCCTCCCGGGTCGGCCGGCCGAGGCAGACGGTCCGGGTGATGTCGGTCGTGGCGTTGGGATACTGGCCGCCCGAGTCGATGAGATAGAACCCCCGCCGCTCGAGAGGGACATCGCTTTTTTCATCGGCCGCATAATGGACGACGGCCCCATGAGGCCCGAAGGCAGAGATCGTCCGGAAGCTCGGCCCGCGGAAAAGGCGGCTTTTTCGCCTGAATTCCAGGAGCTTGCGCGCGGCTGAAAGCTCGGTGAGTCTTTCGCGTTCTACGGCATGGTCGAGCCAGCTTAAGAACCTGACCATGGCCGCGCC
>CAZFTV010000043.1:412-4969 GCA_964521765.1 uncultured Eubacteriales bacterium | reverse complement strand
CTTGGCCCCCCTGATTTCCGCGGCGTTCTTGACGGCCTTGAACAGGCCGATGGGACTCGGGTCGAAATGCCATTCAGTCTTTTTCTCCAGGGAAGCCGTGACCCACCTGCTCGTCGAGGCTTCGTCCGCCCAGGGGCGAAGCCCGCGCCGGGCGAGGCGGCGGAGCTCTTTTCCGAACGAGTCATAAGGCCTGATGGTCGCCAGGCCCTTGAGCGAAGCTCTTGCTTCGGCCGTGACCTTGGACGTTTCAACGAACAGATTCGCGGTCTTCATGCCGACCAGGGCATAGGCGATGGCCACCGGGTTAAAGGGCACGTCCGAGCCGCGGAGATTGAACAGCCAGGCGATATCGTCGAGGCGGCTCAGAATATGGCAGTCGGCTCCCGCTTTTTTCATTTCTCCGCGGACCCGCCTCAGCTTGGAGGCGACGGTCTCGCCCGCGAGGCGCGGGGATTGGAGGCTGAGGGGGCCGGAGGGGGGAGGGGGGCGGTCTTTCCACAGCGGGTCCACGATGTTTCGGTCCACGGCCTTGAGGCGCTTGCCGCCGTCCTTGAGGGCTTTTTCAAGTTTAACGAAATCCCCATGGGTGATGAGTCGCGGGTCGATGCCCATCGTCGTTCCGCGTTCCAGCTCGCGAACAACCCAATCCTGCCAGGTGGGAACGCCCGGCAGGCCCGACTTGAACAACCTGAAGGCGTGCAAGTCGAGTTCGAGCGAGGCTTGGAGGTGATAACGGGAATCCGTCCATAGGCCGGCCATGGTCCGGGTGACGACGATGTCGCCCGCCGAGCCCGTGAACCCGCTCAAGAACCGGCAGCGCTGCCAAAACTCGGGCAGATATTCGCTCTGGTGCGGGTCCGTGGAAGGAACGATGTAGGCGTCCAACCCGTGTCGGGCCATGAGCGCGCGCAGCGCGGCGAGTTTGTCTTTCGCGTTTTTCATCACCGCCATTCTATGGGAATCCTCTCGGGCTATCAATGCCCCATTGATCTCCATTTCATTTCAAGCCCAACCATCAGAGCGCGATCCTGGGCCTATTTTGGAGAGCGGCATCACCCTGCCCCTTTCTAAAAAACGACGCGTCTCACTCGCCAAGATCGGTCAGGATTCGTCCTTAGGCCGGGGGGGAATGGCTTGTTCTTAAAGAACCAGGCTGATAAGCCCCAGGCTGACGCCGGCCACGACCGCCGCGCCCAGCAACCCCATTATTAGAGGCTTAAGTCCGACTTGTTTGAACGTGCTGAACACGGTGTTCAGCCCGATGCCCGCCATGGCCGTCAGGATGAGGTATTTTCCGGCCGTGGTCAGAGCTTTCACGCCCTGGGCGGTGAGGAATCCAAGGGAGTTGAATCCGGCCATAACGAAGTAGCCGAATAAAAACCAGGGGAACGCCCTGGCCAGGGCTGCGGCCCCCGGGCCCGCGCCGCGCTCCCGGCTATTTTTCAAAGATGTCCCGGCGTACCAGGCGGCGATGAGGAAAGCCAGGGGGGCTATGAAGCAGTTGCGGACGAGCTTGACGGCTGTGGCGGTCTTCCCGGCCGCCTCGGAAAAAATGAAGCCGGCTCCCACCACCTGGGGCGTGGCGTGGATCGAGGTGCCGGCGAATACGCCGAAGACGAGGTCGGAAGCTCCCAGGAGCTGGGCGACCTTGGGATAAACGAGAATGGCCGCCAGGCCCCAGAGGGTGATCGTGGCGATGGCGTAGGCCGTCTCTTCTTCCCTGGCCTTGATGAGCGGAGCGGTGACGGCGATGGCCGAAGTCCCGCAGATCGTCGTGCCCACGGTGAGAAGAAGAGCGAGTTCGCGGCTCAGGCCGAAAGCTTTGGCCAGGAGGTAGATAACGAAGAAGCTGATGAGCATGGTCGCCAGGATGATGACCAGGATGCGCGGGCCTTGAGAGCCGAACTCCCTGAAGTTGAGCGATGCGCCCAGGAGGACGATGCCCGGGATGAGGATTTTTTCATAGGCCTTGATGCCGGGATGGAAAGCCCGCTGAACGGCTCCGATGTTCCGCAGGACCATGCCCAGGATGATGGCCAGGGCCGCGGCCTCCAGGGGATGCTTGCCTCCGACGGTCACCAGGTTGGATATCAGAGTTGAGACGACCGCCAGGGCGATCATCATCACCCAGCCGGGCAGATGCTCTTTCTTCATCTTTCAACCGCGATCAAGGATCATAAGCCGCGTATTCTATCATAAAAGGCCGGGCAGGCTGCATAGGCGCATGAAGGCGGGGGAAATTGACTCCGGATCGGCGCCTGGAATATCATCAGCCGTGATGGGATTCATTATTCCGAGCCTGAAGGAGGAATGATCCATGTCAGCGGGATTCGATCGCCGGTCTTTTCTGAAGGGCACTGGTTCGGCTGTTCTGGCCGGAGGAGTCGGCGCCGGATTGCCCGGGTCCGTTTTTCAGCGAGAAAAAGAGGATCGAGTTGAGGCGGCTTTTTATGGGTCCTGCGACCCGTGGATCGAGGTCGACCTCGGGGCCGTCGAGTTCAACGTCGGGCAGGTCCGAAAAAAGACCGGAGGGCGGCCCATCTTGGCCGTCCTTAAATGCAACGCCTACGGACACGGCCTGATCGAAGTGGCCCGCCTCCTCGACCGGATCCCCGTCGAGGGGCTTGTCGTCGGGAAGCTGAGCGAAGCGGTTGCCCTGAAGGACGCCGGAATCCGCCTACCCGTCCTGAACCTCGGGCCGTTCTCAGCCGAGGACGCGGAGACGATCGTTCGACGCGGCATCAGCCAAACCGTCTATACGGACGCCGTGCTGGCGCTGGACGGATGGGCGGCCAGGCTGAACAGGCGCGCCTCGGTGCACATCAAGATCGACACGGGCCTGGGCCGGGTCGGCGTGCCGCACGAGGCCGCCCTGGCTTATGTCCGTCGCGTCGCACGCCTCGACCATGTCCGGGTTGACGGCGTCTTCCAGTCCTTCACTGAGGACGAAGAGACCGACCTCGTCCAGCTCCGTCGTTTTATGGAGGTGACCTCGGCTGCGCAGCGGGAGGGGCTGTCCATCGGCCTGCGCCACGCGGCATCCAGTACGGCGATCTTCCGATACGGCCAGGAGTTTTTCCTCGATGCCGTCAGGCCGGGAATCGCCCTTTACGGCCATTACCCCACGGCCGACGAGCACCGCCTGAAGCGGCTGGAGTTGAAGCCGGCCCTGTCGCTAAAAACCCGGGCGGCTTATGTGAAAACCCTGAAACCGGGGGACTCGGTCTCCTACTTCCGCAAGTTCACGGCCGAAAAGCCCGAGCGGGTCTTGACGGCGGCCCTCGGCTATTCCGACGGCGTTCCCCAAAACTTGGCCGGTCGTGCCTCGGCCCTTGTTCGGGGCGTGCCGCTGCCCTTCATCGCCGATGTGACCGCCTCTCACAGTTACCTTTTGGCCTCCGGTCGCCAGGACGTCGCGACCGGGGACGAGATCGTCATCATCGGGAGGCAGGGGAGCGTCGAGATGACGCTGTGGGACCTCGCCCAGGCCGTGGGAGGGTCCGACTACAAGATCCTGATCGGGCTCAGCCCGTCTCTTCGGCGGACATTCAGGGATTGACCCTCTTCACCGGCTGGCGGATGATTTTGCTTATTGAATTTAAAAACGGAAATCTTTTCGGCTCTAGCCGAAGCAAGCAGGGCGCCGCCGACATCGCTCATCAGGTGGTGCTATAATACTCTCATGGCCAGGGATCCTGTTTATCTGCGGCCCGAAACTTCGGGGCATAAGCCGGCAACGGCCATGGAGGATGACGGGGATTCTGACGAGAAGAAAGCGCCCGGGAGAGGCCGGGCCATCCCGGAGGCGGAGTCATCCAAGGGCGATACGGCCGCAGGCCGGGAGAGGCTCGACCTGCCCATTTCGGGCATGAGCTGCGCCTCCTGCGCGGCCAACATCCAGAAGGGGCTCCGCGGACTGGAGGGCGTGGCGCGGGCGGACGTGAATTTCGCCACGGCCCGGGCCACGGTCCTGTTCGAGCCGCGCCTTGTGAAACCCGAGGATCTCGTCCGGGTCGTCCGCTCGACGGGATACGAGGTCGCTTCGGCCTCGGTCGAGTTTCCGGTCGAGGGCATGAGCTGCGCCTCCTGCGTGGCGAAAATCGAGAAGGCTCTCCGTGAAACGAAGGGCGTCGTCCGGGCCGCGGCCAACCTGGCCCTGGGCCGGGTTAAGGTCGAATTCCTGCCCACGGAGGCCGCACCCGCGCAACTCAAGAAGGTGATCGAGGGCGCGGGCTACAAGGTCCTCGAAGCGGGTGAGGGCGCGGGCGTCGATTACGAGCGGGCCGCCCGCGAGCGCGAATACCGCGGCCTCAGGCGCGATTTCCTTATCAGTCTATGCCTGACCGTTCCCATTTTCGTGGGGAGCATGTTCCATGGCGTGCCCTGGCTGCCCGCGTTTCTTCACAACCCGGTCGTCCTCTGGGCGCTGACAACGCCCGTCCAACTCTGGGTCGGCCTGCGCTTCTACCGCGGGGCCTGGGCCGCGTTGCGGCACAAGACGGCGGACATGAACACGCTCATCGCCGTGGGAACGTCGGCCGCCTACCTGGCCCGCGC
>CAZFTV010000043.1:0-266 GCA_964521765.1 uncultured Eubacteriales bacterium | reverse complement strand
GCCGCGCCTCGGAAGCCATACGCAAACTGGCCGGGCTCCAACCCCGGACGGCCCGTCTCATTCGCGACGGCCGCGAGATCGATGTGCCGGTCGAGGACCTGGCCGTAGGCGACTTCGTTCTCGTGCGGCCCGGGGAGAGGATCCCCGTGGACGGACGCGTGGAAAGCGGCAATTCCTCGGTCGACGAATCCATGATCACCGGCGAGAGCCTACCGGTGGCCAAGAAACCGGGCGACGAGGTCATCGGCGCCACGATGAACAAGACG
>CAZFTV010000042.1:11611-12236 GCA_964521765.1 uncultured Eubacteriales bacterium | reverse complement strand
AAGAGCAACAACCCCTTCGTCGAATGAGGTCCCCTTCATCCCCCGAGGACCCCCTGCGGCCTTTCCTGGATTATCTGACGGCGGAAAAGGGGCTGTCGTCGAACACACGCCTGTCCTACCGCCGTGACCTGAAGAAATATATCCTTTATTTAAGGGAGGCTAAAAAGACCGTCGCCGAGACCGAGGAGCACGACCTCGCGCTCTTCATCCGCCGGCAGAGCCGCGCCGGACTGTCGGCGCGCTCCCTGGCCCGGCTGATCTCCGCTCTGCGCGCCTTTCATAAATTCCTGGTGCTGGATAAGCGCTGCGACAAGGACCCGTCGACCAACCTGACCTCTCCCAGCTCCTGGCTGGCCCTGCCGAAATACCTGACCCTGGACGAGGTCGAGCGGCTCCTGGAACAGACGGAGACGGCGTCCGAGCAGGGAGCACGCGACCGGGCCATGCTGGAGGTGGCCTACGCCGCCGGCCTGAGGGCCTCGGAGCTTGTGGGGCTGAAAACCGACGACCTGAATTTGAAAGAGGGCTTTCTCCTCTGCCGGGGAAAGGGCGGCCGGGAGAGGATCGTTCCCCTCGGGGAGGCCGCGGGAAAGGCGGTCGAGCGATACCTCCGGGACGCCCGGCC
>CAZFTV010000042.1:6023-11493 GCA_964521765.1 uncultured Eubacteriales bacterium | reverse complement strand
GGGCGGGCTTGAGGAACAAGGTCAGCCCTCACGTGTTGCGCCATTCCTTCGCCACGCACCTCCTGGAGAGGGGCGCCGACCTGCGCTCGGTGCAGCTCATGCTCGGCCACAGCCAGATCACCACCACCCAGATCTACACCCACGTCAGCCGCGAGCGCTTGCGACGCGTCTACGATAAGTATCATCCGCGGGCTTGAACGGAAAAGACGCCGATGCTCGGCTGCGAGGCCGGGAAGTCCCTCTATCCGGTGATGAAAGAGCTTCTCGCCCTCCGCGACGGTCAGCGCCGCCGGGAGTGACCTCTCCGCGCAGGCTATGGGCGTTCACCCCGCAGCGGCCGGAGGCGAACCACGGCTTGAGCCCGGTGGGTGTTGGACAGGAAAACGATCTGCTCCTGGCCGAGAATCCATTGTCTCTGCTCGAAGCTCCAGTCGAATGTCCTTTCCAAGGGCTCCCCGAAGATCAGGGCCAGCGGCAGGCGGAGGTCGTTCGATCCGCGGCGGACATGCGCGTCATAGTTGACCGGAAATTCGTCGGGGGGGCTCTTGGCCGTCCGGGGCAGGACGAGGCTGATTTTATCCCCGCTGTCGTGAACCGGGACGTCGGGACCGGAAAGGGCAAAGGCCACTTGAAAAGAGCCCTTTTCGCTCAAGACATAAAAGTGATGGAAGGCCGGAGGCTCGGGGAAATCGACGGTCGTTTTCGGCGCCCGGATGCCGGGGGCGGCGGTCGTCTCGTACGCCCTCCAGTCGAGGAGCCGGACCTCGCGCCGCACGAGACGGTAGTCCTCGTCGTCCTCTTCCATCGTCCCCGACCAGGCCAGGGTGAAGGCGTAGTCGCCGTCGTAAGTCACGCCCTTAACCGTGACCTGGTAAACGCCCTCGACCCGGAGCGTCAGGCACAGGTCCCATTTGGGAGGCCCGGAGCTCCCGAGCGCCGGGAGAAGGAGGAAAGATGCCCAGGCCGACCAAAGCACGGTCGTCCGCAACGCCGGGCCCGATGTCCTCAGCCGCATCATGAAGTCGGTATTGTACCCGTCCCTGCCGGCGCTTGACAAGCGGGAGGGGAAATGCTAGGGTATCAAACTTATGAGTTCATGAACTAAACTGATCAGTTTACGTATAAGGTCTCTCAGGGTCTTTTAAGGGCTGAAAAACGTGAGAACAATGACGACGGAACACCGCAAACATTCCGGGGGGCCGGCGGGCGCCTCTCGGCCCGGAGGCCGGGAAGGAAACGGCCGCGGCGCCCGTTCGGAACGGATGGCGCTCCAGAAAGCGGAAATGCGCAAGAGCGTCATTCAGGCCGCGGAGCGTCTCATCCTGAAGCGGGGGTTCGGCCGCCTGACCATGGACGGCCTGGCCCGGGAGGCGCAGTACTCCAAGGCCACCCTGTATAAGTATTTCCGGAGCAAGACCGAAGTCGTGGGGGCCATCTTCATAAATTATTTCGACCGGGTCGAGGAGCGGCTGATCGGGATCCGGGAGATAAAGATCGGCCACGTCGAGCAGCTCAAGCTGATCATCCGGGCGGTCCTGGAGATGCACGAGGAAAGCCGGAACCTCTCCCAGGCCCTGCTGGTCGACGAGGCCTTCATGAAGAAGATGGGGATCATTCTGGCCGACGACCGGAGGAGAGCGATTTCGCCCGAGGACAGAAAAATGCTGGGGCTGCTGCAGCGGCGCCTCAGAGCTCTCAGCTCGTATCTGGCTGAGTTTCTGGCCGCCGCGGTCAAGCAAGGCGAGTTCCGGGCCACGGACCCCGCCCTGACGGTCAGGCTATTGAGCGCCTCCATCAGCGGCTTCTACCACCACCCGCCTCTCATGCCGGTCGAGGCCGGCATCGATGAAGCCACGGAATTCATCCATCATTTTTTCATGCACGGACTCGCCCGTCGGGGCGGGGGCCGCAAAGGAGAAACGAGATGATCAATACCCGACGCCTTGCCGGAATCGCCGTCATGGCCCTTGTCCTGTCGTCCGCGGCCTGGTCCCAGGAGCCGCATTCCCTGTCCCTGACTCTGGAGGATTGCCTCAATCTGGCCCTGGAGCAAAACCCCCTTTACCTCGCCGCGCAGGAGAAAATCGGCGGCGCCCAGGCCCGGCTTCGCCAGACCGCCTCGGGATTTTTCCCCCAGCTCACGGCCAACGGGCTCTACACCATGGATGAGAAGGTGTTCTCCCTGGAGTTCCCCTCGTTCATCCCCGGCCAGCCGGCCCAGCGGGTTTCCCTGGACTTCACCAAGGACTACCAGTTCGCGATGTCTTTGAGCCTGCCGCTCTTCACCGGCGGCCGGCTCATCTCCTCTTTCAAGCAAGCCCGGTACAACCTGGAGTCCACGCGGGAATCCGTCAGACAGTCGCGCCAGGATACAATCTACAACGTCACCGGCTCATTCTACGGCTACCTTTTAGCCAAGGAGTTCACGGCCGTGGCCGAGGAGGCGCTGGCCCTGGCGGAGAAGCATTTCCTGAACGTCAAGAACCTCTTTGAAGTCGGCATGGCCTCCAAGTTCGATCTGCTGAGGGCCGAAGTCCAGGTGACCAACCTCAAGCCGGCGCTCCTGCGGGCGCAGAACGGCCTGAGCCAGACCGAGGCCGGGCTGAAAACCCTTTTGGGACTGGACCTCGAGCAGCCGGTCGAGTTCAGGGGCGCGATGGCCTACTCGCCCTTCGAGCCCGACCTGGAGAGCTGCACGGCCCGGGCGCTCCTCAACCGGCCCGAGCTCAATCAGATGCTCTACCAGAAACGCATGGCCGCGGAAATGGTCAAGATGTCCCGCGCCGCCGGGCTGCCCATGGTGGCCATCTCGGGCTCTTTCAACTACTGGGCCGACGCTCTCAATTTCGAGAAGAACAACTGGCAGGATTATTACAGCATCAACCTGGTGATCTCCGCCCCGCTGTTCACCGGCTTCTCCACGGCGGCCCAGGTCGGCCAGTCGAAGGCCCTTCTCCGGGAGCTCGAAAAGACCCACCAGGGACTGGTGGATATTGTCAAACTCGAGGTCCGGCAGGCCATTCTCAACCTGAATCAAGCCCGGGAAACCCTCCGTTCCCAGGAAAAGAACGTGGAGCAGGCCGAGGAGAGCGTGCGCATCGCCGAGTTGAACTACTCCGAGGGCCTGGCCACGAGCCTGGACGTCAGCTCCGTCCAGATGGCCCTGGCCCAGGCCAAGACCAATCGCTCTCAAGCCCTTTTCGATTACGTCATGTCCCTGGCCCAGCTCCGGAGAGCCGAGGGCGCCGAGGACGAGACCCGATAGACCAAGGAGAACGCACATGAAACGCGGATGGACGACACCTGCCCTCGCCGCCGTCCTGGCGGCATTCCTCACTGTCTCATGCAAGCCGCCCCAGGCGCAGGAAGCCGCGGCGGACGACGCGGCCGGAGGCGCCGCCCCGGTGAAGGTATTTAAAGTCCTGCCTCAGCGCATCTCGGAGAAGGCCTACGCCACGGGCACGATCGAGGCCTGGCAAAAAATCACCATCACCCCGGACGTGGGCGGGAAAATCGCCGCCATTTACGTCCGCGAGGGGGAGGCCGTCAGGAAGGGCCAGGTCCTCGCGGAGCTCGACACTCAGGCCACCCGTCTCCAGCTTAAGCAGGCCGAGGCGGCCCACCAGGTGGCCGAAGCCGCTCTCAAGGACGCCATGAAAAACAGGGAGCGCATGGAGCGCCTCAAAGACGAGAAAGCCGTCTCCGACCAGCAGTTCGAGCAGGTCGAGCTCGCCGCCGAGGCGGCCGCGGCCCAGTTCGCCCAGGCCCAGGCCGCGCTCAACTTGGCCCGGCACTCCCTTAACGTGTCCATCATGAAAGCGCCCTTCGACGGCGTCATCGCCTCCCGGAACGCCGAGGTGGGCGACGTCATCAACCCCATGATGGGGGGGTATTCCGCCTCGGGAAGCGGCGGAGGAGTCCTGACCCTGGTGGATTACAACCGGGTCAAGATCACCGTCGAGATCTCGCAAGACGAGGTCATGCGCCTGCGCCGCGGGCAGCGCGCCCTCGTCCGGGTTTCAACCTTTCCCGGCCGGGAGTTCCCGGCCTCGGTCTCGGTGGTCAACATCGCCGCCAGCCCCCTGACCAAAAAGTTCGGCGCGGAAGTCGTCGCCGACAACCCCGAGCACAGCCTGCGGCCGGGGACCTTCGGCGAGGTCGTCTTCGAGATCGACACGCATGATCAGGCTTTCGTCGTTCCCCAGAACGCCGTCCTGGAGAATTCCTATGTCTTCGTCGTCCGCGAGGGCAAGGCCGTGAAAACGGCCGTCACCCTGGGGCTCCAGAACAGGATATGGGTGGAGGTCGTTAAGGGCGTGTCCGAAGGAGACGTGGTCGTGGTCGAGGGCAACTACGGCCTCGAGGACGGCATGCTTCTCGAAGTCACCGGAGAGGTGAAGCTGTGAAACTCCCGGAATTCGCGGTCAAGCGTCGCGTCACGGCCTCGATGATGGCCATGATCCTGGTCGTCATCGGCGCGCTGTCTTTCACCCAGCTGGGCCTCGATTTCTTCCCCGATATCGAGTATCCCACAGTATCCATCGTCACCACCTATCCCGGCGCCTCCTCCGAGGACGTGGAGAACACTCTGACCAAGCCCCTGGAGCAGGTCGTGAGCTCCGTCAACCGAGTGAAGAAGGTCGGGTCTTTGAGCCTGGAGGGCGTGTCGTCCATCAGCGTCGAATTTGAATGGGGCACGAATTTGGACTTCGCCGCCCAGGATGTCCGCGACCAGATCGGGCTCTATAAGCAGATCCTGCCCTCGGAAGCCTCGGACCCCCTGGTTATGAAGTTCAACTTGGGGCAGATGCCCGTCGTCTTTTACGGCATCACGGCCAAGCGGCCCCTTTTCGAGCTCAAGAAGCTCATCGAGGACGAAGTGACGCCCCGGCTCGAACGTCTCGACGGCGTGGCCGCCGCGCCGGTCTACGCCACGGACATGCGCGAGATCCTGGTGGACGTGGACAAGTCCGCCCTGGAGGCGCAGAAACTGTCCCTGGACGCGATCCTCATGGCCCTCCGGATGGAAAACGTCAACCAGCCGGCGGGCAACATCATCGAGCGCCACAGCGATTTCCTGGTGCGGACTCTGGGCGAATTCCGGGACCTGGAGGACATCGGCTCGGTCGTCGTCGGCATCTCCTCCGCGGGCCGGCCGGTCCACCTCCGGGACGTGGCCCTGATCCGTGACACGGTCAAAGAATCGCGCTATACGGCCCGCATCGAGGGCCAGAAGGGCGTGTTCCTCATCGTCACCAAGCGTTCGGGCGCCAACACGGCCATCACCGGCCGCCAGGTGGAGCGCGAGCTGGCCTCGATCCGGCAAACGCTGCCCGAGGACGTCGTCCTAAGCAAGATCATGGACCAGGCGGAGATGATCGAGCGGGTCACGAGCCGAACCGTTCGCGACGCCGTCTTCGGCGGCCTGCTGGCCATCGCCCTCATCTTTCTCTTCCTCCGCAACTGGCGG
>CAZFTV010000042.1:3940-6013 GCA_964521765.1 uncultured Eubacteriales bacterium | reverse complement strand
CTCTCCCTGGCCACCCCCCTGTCGATCATCACCACCTTCATCGCCTTAAAGCTGGCCGGCTACACCCTCAACCTCCTGACCCTGGGCGGCCTGGCCCTGGGCATCGGCATGCTGGTGGACAACGCCATCGTGGTCATCGAGAACATGTACAGGCACCTGGAGCAGGGCGCGCCCCCCGACCGGGCGGCCATCGTCGGGGCGTCCGAGGTGGGCATGGCCATCACCGCTTCGACCTTGACCACGATCGCCGTCTTCTTCCCCATGATCTTCGCCCGGGGCATCACCGGCAAGCTGACCCAGGGCCTGTCGCTGGCCGTGGCCTTCTCCCTGGTCTCCTCGCTGTTCGTGGCCCTGACCGTCGTTCCCCTCTTTGCCTCGCTTCTGTTCAAGAGGAAGAACGGGGCGAAAGTCCTGCCCGACAAGTGGCGCGAGCCGAGGTTTGAGGCGGCCAAGGCTTTCTACCGCCGGCTGCTCGAAACCGCGCTCCGGCGCCGCGGCCGGGTCCTGGCCGCGGTCCTCGGGCTCTTCATCCTGTCGCTCGCCGTCATATTTTTCTTGGCCGGGACGGAGTTCATGCCCTCCATGGACCAAAACATGATCCTGCTGAAAATCAAGCTGCCGGTTGGGACCTCGCTCGAGGAGACCGACCGTGTCGTCGCCCAGGCTGAAAGCATCATGAGGAAGAGGCCGGAGGTATCGATCGTCATGGCCCAGGCCGGAAGCCAGGCCGAGGACAACCCCGGCGATTCCTCAAGCTCCATGAATCCCCAGGGGCCCCATGAGGGAATGCTGTGGGTGGGGCTGAAAAACAGAGAAGAGCGCGGCCTGACGGACAAGGAGCTGTTGGAGGCCGTCCGGAAAGAGCTCCCCCGCCTCAAGGACGTGACTTTCGAGTCGCTGGACATGAGCCAGTTCATGACGGGCAGCACGTCGGCCGTTGACATCAAGCTCTACGGCCGCGACCTGGCCGTTCTCAAGAAATCCGCCGACCGCATCGTCGAAGCCATCCGGGACGTGGAAGGCCTCCGCGACCTGACTCATTCCCTGGCCGAGGGCAAGCCCGAGTACCGGATCCAAGTCGACCGGGAGAGGGCTTCCCGCCTCGGCCTGTCCGTCAGCCAGGTGGCCGGAACGGTCCAGACGGCGACCAAAGGCCGGGTGGTGACGCGCCTCCGCCGGGCCGGGGAGGAAGTGGACATCCGCGTGCGGTTTCAAGCCAAGGACCGCGAGACCATGGACGACATCCGCTCCCTGCCCCTCATGACGCCCATGGGCCAACCCGTCCTCCTGACCCAGGTGTCCGACATCAGCCGCGGGACGGGACCCATCCAAATCACCCGCGAAAACCAGATGCGGCGCGTCTCGGTCATGTCCAACATCGCCGGACGGGATCTGGGCAGCGTCGTACGCGACATCCAGAAGCGCCTGGGCCGGGTCCGGCGGGAGCTGCCGCCCGGGTATTACCTGGAGTTCGGGGGCGAGTTCAAGGAGATGCAGGAGGCCTTTCTCGTCATCGCCGGGGCGTTCGCCCTGGCCACCCTCCTGGTCTATATGGTCATGGCCTCGCAGTTCGAGTCGTTCGCCCACCCCTTCATCATCATGTTCACTATCCCCCTGGCGGCCATCGGCGTCGCCGGCGGCCTTCTCATCAGCGGCAAGCCGGTCAGCCTGGCTATTTTGATCGGCGTCGTCATCCTGGCCGGGATCGCCGTCAACAACGGCATCGTCATGATCGATTACATCAACCGGCTCCGCCGGAGCGGAGCGGACCCGAGGGAAGCGATCGTCGAGGGCAGCGTCACGAGACTTCGGCCCGTCCTCATCACGGCCCTGACCACGATCCTGGGCATGATGCCCATGGCCTTGAGCACCTCGGCGGGGTCCGAAATGCGCTCTCCCCTGGCCGTGGCCGTGGCCGGAGGGTTGACGGCCACGACGCTCCTGACCCTGTTCGTCGTCCCCATCATTTACAGCCTGGTGAACAAGGTCCGCTTCCGGGAGGCCAAGGTCAAGAACTGAGGTCTCCGCGGACGCCCTCATAAGATGATTTAGATATTAGCCCCTCCGGCTCCC
>CAZFTV010000042.1:0-3840 GCA_964521765.1 uncultured Eubacteriales bacterium | reverse complement strand
GCGCCGATTTTTCCGTAGCGGTCGAGCCGGGAGGGCGGGCTGATGTGCCGGACGCCCGTCTTCTTGTCCATGGCCATCTCCACGGCCTCGTCCACGACGTCCAGGACGGGGAGGGTGGGCTTGCGGCAGGCCGGGCATTCCTCTTCATCGAGGGACAGGACCCGGCAACGGGGACAGACCCGGCCGGGCGCGGACATGCCGCGGCTGACGAGAAGCGTCAGGGCCTCACCGGCGTTGAGGCGGCGAAGCGTGTCGCGCAGCCCCGAGACGGCCAGGCCGCCCTTTTCGAGCTCGGCGGTGAATAAACCGAGGAGCTTGTCTTCTTCCTCCGCCTTCAGTTTTTTCTCGAGTTCAGCGACCGCCTGGAGCACCTTGTCCGGCCCGGCTCCCGGCTTGAGCTTGAACGCCCCCCGCAGCTTGTTTTTCACGTAGGGGTGGAGGAGCGCTTCGACCTCGGGACGGAGCTCGTCCGCCGAGCCCAGGAAGAGGACGTCAAAAGAATGGACCTTGAGCAAATCGAAGGTCGTCTGGGCGGCTTTTTTCAAGTGATCGAGGAGATGGGCTTCCACATGGCGCTCGATCCTCTTGGAGTCCGTTCCTTCAAAACCGCCCGGCTTGACCCGGCTCGGGACGTCCGAGCTTAGGCTGTCCAGGACCGCAGCCTCTCCCGGCCGCACGCCGAACCAGCGGGCCTCCCTGCGGTCGACGAGCAGGACGCAAGCAGGGAGGGTTTCGTCCAGGACGGCCGACAGCGGCTTGACATAGGGGTTGCGGTCGAAGACGAGGCGGTTGCGCGGCGAAGCGCCCAGCTCGAACTCCCTCCAGAAATTTTCGCCGCGGCAGGAGAAGAGGGCCAAGCCGGGATGGCTCGAGCCCGACAGGCGACCGGCGCAGTGGGCGGACATGAGCTCGAGGTCGGCGGCCAGCGATTCCTTTTGTTCCCTGGAGAGGTCCACCTCATCGATCTGGGCGCGGCCGCGGCTGATCATGTTCTTGAGGGACAGGGTGATTTCTTTCTTAGTCAGGCGCCCTTTGTCCCAGTCGAGATAGAGGGACGTCGTTAAAAAGCGGGCGCTGAGAAACTTGGCCAGCTCTTCCACCTGGCTCAGGTGCACCAGTTTCATGAACCCTCCTTAACAATGGTCCTTAATTAGGGGAACGCATGAGTATTCAGGACTTGGCGTGGACAGGACTGCGGGTCGAGGCGAGAAAAACCACTGATTACAAAATAGAGGGAGTGGTTGGATTTGTCAAGAACGCCTATAAATTCAATTTATTGAATAGTTGTCCGTAATATTGAATTCTGATGAAGAAGCAAAAATTTATTTTACATGTAATTATATTAATATCAATAAATTAAATTTGTTTTGAGTTTGGTATAAAATTTGCTTATATGTGAAGGAGGTAAGGAAGCTTGAAATCCGCTGAGAGAGAGGGAAACGCTCGGTATTCCCGAGAAGGAAGAAGGGAGCCCGTTCGGCGGCTCAAATCAAAGGAGGTGGGAGCTACGGAATCAGACGAATGCGACCCGTCCTATGGTTCTCCTCCCCAAGGGGGAGAGGGCAGAGAAAAACTATCACGGAGGGAAATTTGAGAAAGATTATTCCCAGTTTGGTTCTGGCGTTGTGCCTGACGCTGGCGCTCGGCACAACGTCTCCTGCGCAGGAGCTGACCGGCTCCATCAAGGGAACGATTTCCGACAATGACGGGAATCCGCTTCCCGGCGTCCTGGTCAAGGCGGCTTCCGCGGCCTTGATGGGGACCCAGTCGTCCATCACCCCGGCCAGCGGCCTTTTCCGTTTTCCGTCCCTGCCCCCCGGCACCTACGTGGTGTCCGCGGAGCTGCAGGGGTTCAAGAGCTTCATCCGGGAAAACGTCATCGTCCGCGTGGGCATGGTGATCACGATCGACATCAACCTGGAGATGTCGGCCATCCTGGAAGAGGTGACGGTCACCGCCGCCTCGCCGGTGGTGGACGTTCAGACGACGAAGATCGCCGTGGTCATGGACAAGGAGTTGCTGAAGAACATCCCCATGGCCCGCGACCTGTATGACATCGTCAACACCGCCCCGGGCGCCATCTCCGAGGGCCAGACCTACCGCCGCACCTCCTCGATCCACGGCGCCACGGTGCGGTCGAACACCTACGCCTTCGACGGCATCAACATGAACGACCCGGTGGTCATGTACCCCCTGACCAACATCAACTTCGACGTCATGGACGAGGTCGAGATGATCACCGGCGGCCACCCGGCCTCGGTCGGCTACACGGACGGCGCCTACATCAACGTCGTCACCAAGTCGGGCGGCAACCGCCTTTCGGGCGGCGTGGTCCTGTACTACACGGCCGAGGGGTTCAACCAGCGGCTGTGGACGGACGAGCAGTACACGGCCATGGGAGTCGGCAAGTCGGCTATCGACAAGTCGAACATCGACGGCTCGGTGACGGTCGGAGGGCCGATCATCGCCGACAGGCTGTGGTTCTTCGCCAACGGCCGCTACATCGACCGCGAGCAGATCACGAACTTCATCGGCCCCTGGACGGACTACCTGGGCTACACCCACAACCCCTACAACTGGACGCACACGGAGAAGATGGGCTTCGCCAAGCTCACAAGCCAGCTCTCCTCCAAGATCAAGGTTATGGGTATGTTCAACTACGTGGACATCTACCGGCCGATGTACGAAGAGCCCGGCTCACGACAGCCCTTCGTCTCCACCCGCATCTGGGACCACGAGAAGGGCATCACCGCCAACGGCGTCCTGAACTTCGTCCTCGACCAGAACACCTTCGTCGACCTGCGCGCGGGCTATGTCTACCGCGACTTCCCCCTGCCCCTGCAGGCCGAAGTCATGGACATGCCCTGGGTCGACAACACGGGCGACCTGTACGGCGGCCTGACCACGGCCCGCTTCAATGAGTACTACCTCAGGAAGAGGTTCCAGACGGGCCTGTACCTGACCCGCTTCCAGGACAATTTCCTGGGAGGCGACCACGAGATCAAGTTCGGAATCGAGTATGAGGACGCCTACGGCGACTGGGATTGGTACCGCACGGACAATATGTTGTGGTATTTGGATACCCGCTACCCCCCGAAAAATTACTATTTCAACACCATTGGATACGTCGCTTTCTACATCTGCGGCCAGGATAGGGGTTCGACCCACATCATCGACCGGGCCACTCGCATCGGCGCCTACCTCCAGGATTCGGCCACCTTCATGGAACGGCTGACCCTGAACCTCGGCATCCGCGTGGACATCTCCGGCGGCTGGAAGCCCGCGGTGACGAAAACCCGCGGCGGAGACCTCTCCTACTGGGTGGGTGAAAACGTCGTTCGTCCCTATGTCGCCGCCCAGTTCCCCACCAATTTCCCGGACGGGCTCAACCCCTTCGGCGATGACAGCTCCCCCGAGTGGAAAGACATCATCAGCTGGACCTCCTGGTCTCCGCGCCTCGGCGTGACCTATGACCTTTTCGGCGACGGCACCACGGCGCTCAAGTTCTCGTACTCCCGCTACACCGAATACCTCATGCTCCAGTACTTCTCCACTCTCCATTCCTTCTACCCCCGCTCCTACGGTTTCTACTGGACAGACGGCAACGGCGACCTCTACCCCAACATCGGCGACACGTTTTCGGTCTACGGCTCGCCCGACTACCGGCCCATGGACCCCGAATTCGCCAAGCAGAGGCTCGACCCCAACACCGAATCGCCCATCAACAGCGAGCTCACGGCCGGCATCCAGAGGGAACTCTTCAAGAATTTCTCGGCGGGCATCAACGGAAAGCGCGGCCCGATCCGGTCGGCAGCTCCTGGCACCGTTGCTCGAACTGGT
>CAZFTV010000041.1:11966-12319 GCA_964521765.1 uncultured Eubacteriales bacterium | reverse complement strand
TCGATCCTGTGCATCCAAACAGGAATAATCCTGTCAGGGCGAGGGCGAAAACCGGCGGATCGTCCTCCAGCAGCTCATGCCCCTCGACGAGGCCTTCAGCCGCCAGGCCAAAAGGGTCGTCATCAAGGTCTTCGTCCCCGGCCTGGAGGGCTCGGTCATCGAGGAGCTGAAAGCGCTCCTGGCCAAGCATCCCGGCGACTGCCCGCTGTACTTCGACCTCGAGACGCCGCACGCTCACCGCGTCGTGCTCCAGTCGGGCGAGGTTTCGGGCATCGATTTATCCGAGCCGCTGACCCGCCAGATCCAGGCCCTGCTCGGCGAAAACGCGGTGTACATCGAGTATTGAGATCCCC
>CAZFTV010000041.1:0-11896 GCA_964521765.1 uncultured Eubacteriales bacterium | reverse complement strand
CCCCCCCCTTCTGAATCACGGCTAGCCGATATCTGCGGTGAATCCCGGAAAACTGCGGTTCACCCTCCGCTTCACATGAAGCGATGGATCTATTCGGCGCGGCGACGCGTCGCCGCGATCCAAAGCGGCCTCGTGAGGCGGGACGGAGGGTCATGACCGTGCCTATCAAGCGGAGTTAACTAAAAATATATTAATCTTGACAAAGTTAACTTATGCGCATATCATGAACATTCAATGAGACCACAAAAAACCACTCTGGCCGTCAAGGTGAATTACGACGTCGCCGAAAGGGTCAAGCGCTTCTGCAGGGAGAGGGGCGTGAAATACGGGTTTTTCGTGGAGAAAGCCATCCAGGAGCAGATTGACCGCGAGGAACTCAAGGAAGACCTGCTGGACATGAAAGAGCTGAAGGCTCTCGAACGGCAGGCTGTTCCCCTCGACGACTACCTCAAGAAGCGCCGCGCATGACATTCTCGTCCTTCCGTCCGCGCAGAAGGACCTCGACAGGCTCGAATCTTCGGCCTTCAAGCGCATCATAAAGAAAATCCGCGCGCTGTCTTTGGAGCCCCGTCCCCCCGACTGTCTCAAGCTGACGGCCGAAGAAGGGTATCGCCTCAGGGTCGGCGATTATCGCGTTCTCTATCGGGTCGATGACGCTTTGAAACGCATTTTCATCTACCGGGTCAAGCATAGAAAAGACGCCTGTGGATGAAGCAAGGCATTTCATTTAACCCGGCGACGCGTCGCCGGGATCCAAAGCGGCCTCGTGCGGCCGCACTCCAAAACCGTAATCTCCGATTCTGTGATGGGCGAGCCCTTTGAAGTAGGGTGGCGCGACTCAGGGCTCCCTGCCGGCCGTAATGTTTAGATTCCCCATTACTTTTATGAATATTTTTAAAAATGAAAATCTTGATTACCTTGATACCTTAGGATGAGGGCTGGGTGGGGTGAGGCGCCCTGCGGGGTTCAGCAAGGAAGCGACGGGTTTCGAAGGGTTTCCGGCATATTCTTGCCGGCCGGCGGAGCTGAGCCCCCGAAGGGGGCGAATCGCGAAGCCGACTGAGAAACCCGGAGTTTCCGCGGCGATTGGAACCGCGCCAGGCGCCGAAGCCCTTCTTTTCCTTTTTGCGCTTCGAAGCATCTCCGATTTTGTGATGGGCGAGCCCTTTGAAGTAGGGTGGCGCGACCCAGGGCTCCCTGCCGGCCGAAGCGTACGGGTTCCCTGGCACTTTCAGGGTGGGGAGCGAGGCCGGCAGGGATGAGTCGCGACAGGACCCTATTGAGGCAAGTCACATCATCACAGAATCGGAGATGCCCACTTCATTGACAGCCCGCGCCCAAAAATGCTATTTAAATGAGGCTTTTTCTTGGATTTGGAATCCCATGACCTACAAAGTGATCTTGGCCGACGGCAGCCCATCCGTGCGCAAGGCGGTGGAGCTCGCCTTCCCGGAATCCGAATTCGAGCTGTTCCACTTCGACAACGGGCAGGAATTGATCCGGGCGCTGCCGGACATCGTCCCCGACGCCCTGCTCGTCAGCCTCAGCCTGCCCGGCCTGGACGGTTACAGCGCGGCCGCTCATCTCCGCAGCTTGAAGGAGCTCGGCCGGGCCTCGATCTTCTTCCTGCGCGGCTCGTTCGATACCTTCGACGCGGACAAGGCCGCGGGGCTGGAGTACGAGGAGGTCATGCGCAAGCCCTTCGATTCGGAGGCTCTCGCCCGCCGCCTGAAAAGCGTCCTCGATAGAAACCATGACCTGTGGAGCTTTCCGGACGCCTCCGAGATAGCGGTCTCTCCCGAGCCCGCCGGCCGGGCCGAAAGCCCCGAGCTCGCCGCCCTCGTCCGGATGGAGGTGGACAAGGCCTGCATCGCCATGGAGGGGCGCCTTCGGGACTCCTTGCTGAGCCCGGCTCCCGCCCCCCGGCCGGACGGTGGGAAGTCCGGGGGCGAGGGCCGGAGACGAAAACCATGAGCCATAGGCCCCCCCTGGATAAAGCCTACGACCCCAAGCCGGTCGAGGCGCGCTGGGGCGCCTTCTGGCTGGAGAACGCCGTCTTCACCGCCGACGCCTCGGCCGCCGGGCCGAAATTCTCCATGGTCCTTCCGCCGCCCAACGTCACCGGCCACCTGCACATGGGGCACGCCTTGTGCTTCACCCTGCCGGACATCATCGTCCGCTGGCGGAGGATGAAGGGCGACAACGTCCTCTGGCTCCCGGGCACGGACCACGCCTCGATCGCCGTTCACAACGTCATCGAGCAGACGCTGGCCCAGAAGGGCCTGAGCCGCGAAAAGCTCGGTCGGGAGGAATTCCTCAAGATGGCCTGGGAGTGGAAGAACAAATATGGCGGCATCATCACCTCCCAGCTCAAGAAGCTCGGCGCTTCCCTGGACTGGTCGCGGGAGCGCTTCACCATGGACGAGGGGTTTTCCCTGGCCGTGAAAAAAGTGTTCGTCGACCTCTACGGCGAGGGGTTGATCTACCGCGATTACTACCTGGTCAACCGCTGCCCCCACTGCGGGACGGTCCTGTCCGACATCGAGATCGAGCACCGCGAGCACCAGTCCAAGCTTTACCATCTCCGGTATCCCCTCCAGGATTCAGATGAATCGGTGGCCGTGGCCACGACGCGGCCCGAGACCATGCTGGGCGACACGGCCGTGGCCGTTCATCCCGACGACCCTCGCTATGCCGCCCTCCTCGGCCGCCGGGTCGTCCTGCCGCTCGTCGGGAGGGTCGTCCCCGTCATCGCCGACGAGCGGGTGGAGCGGGAGTTCGGCACGGGAGCGGTCAAGGTCACTCCCGCCCACGACCCCGTGGACTTCGACCTGGGCCGCAAGCACGGGCTGGAACAGGTCATCGTCATCGACGGCTCGGGCCGGATGACCGAAGCGGCCGGCGCCGAGTTCGCGGGCCTGGACCGTTTCGAGGCCCGGGAGAAGGTCCTGGCCCGCCTCCAGGAACAGGGCTTCCTGGTCAAGGTCGAGGACTACACCCACTCGATCGGGCACTGCTACCGCTGCAAGACCGTCATCGAGCCCAACCTCTCCTGGCAATGGTTCGTCCGCATCGAGCCCCTGGCCAGGGAAGCCATCCGGGCCGTCGAGGACGGCCGGATCGAATTCGTCCCCGCGAACTGGGCCAAGACGTATTTCGAGTGGATGTACAACATCCACGACTGGTGCATCTCCCGGCAGCTGTGGTGGGGCCACCGCATCCCGGCCTGGCACTGCCGGGACTGCGGCGAGATCATGGTCGGCCTGGAAGAACCCTCCCTCTGCAAGCGGTGCCGCGGCCAGGCTCTCGAGCAGGACAATGACGTGCTCGACACCTGGTTCAGCTCGGCGCTTTGGCCGTTCGGCACGCTGGGCTGGCCCGAGGACACCGCGGACCTGCGGACATTCTATCCCACCGACCTGATGTCCACGGGCTTCGACATCATCTTTTTCTGGGTGGCGCGGATGATCATGATGGGCCTCAAGTTCATGGGGCGCATCCCCTTCAGCCGGGTGTTCATCAACGGGCTGGTGCGCGACATGAAACGCCGCAAGATGAGCAAGTCCGAGGGCAACGTCATCGACCCCCTGGAGATGATCGACAAATACGGCACCGACGCCCTGCGGTTCACCCTGGCCGCGATGGCCGTCCCGGGCATGGACCTCTCGCTCTCCGAGGAGCGGATGGACGGCTACCGCGCCTTCGCCAACAAGATCTGGAACGCTTCGCGCTTCGTCCTGATGAACGCCGCCGGCGTCTCCGTCGCGGACGCCGCATCCGCCGCGCCGTCGAGCCTGGCCGACCGCTGGATCCTCAGCCGGCTCAGCCGGGTCATCGATGAATTGGACGAAGCCCTCCGCAACTTCCGCTTTTACGAGGCGGCCGACCGCATCTATCATTTCATCTGGGATGAATTCTGCGACTGGTACATCGAGCTGTCCAAGCCCGACTTCAAGACAGAAGGGAGCTCCACGCCGGCCGTCCTGGTCGGGACGCTGGACCGGATCTTGAGGCTCCTCCATCCGTTCATGCCTTTCATCACCGAGGAGATTTGGAGCCGCCTGCCCGGGGCGGGCAAGACTCTGGCCCTGGCCGAATTCCCCGAAGCCCGGCCGGAATGGAGGGACGAGCAGGCCGAGGCGGAGATGAAGGCCATCCAGGACATCATCGTCAGAGTGAGGAGCATACGAACGGAAAACAAAATCCCCCCCGGAAAAAAGCTCGGCCTTGTTTTAAGGCCTCTCCCGGGCGCGGGGGGAACAGCATCCATCTCCGGCGGGGGTTCGGTCACAGCGGAGGTCCAGCGGAATTACATCCTCACCCTGGCCGGCTTGTCGAGCCTCGAATTCCGGGACGAGGACCTGACGGACGGCCGGTGGCTCAAGGGGGTAAGCGGGCCCTGGGAATTGGCCGTTCTCCGGGAGGAGAGCCTCGACCCCGGTCAAGACAGGGCTCGCCTGGAAAGGGATCTCGGGAAAATCGAGGAGGAAGCCGCCAAACTTGCCGCTCGCCTGGAAAACGAGGACTTCCTGAAACGGGCGCCGAGGGCCGTGGTCGAGGAAGCGAAAGCCAGGCTCCGGGACCTGGAACAGAAAAAAGCGAAGACGAAAGAGCATCTCAGCCGGGAACGCCCCTCCTGAGGCGGGAGGAGAGGGTTTCGCCCGGGAGAGCAAGATGAGCATCGGCGCCAAGATTCTCAATTTTGAAAGCTGCCCTTCCACCAATGACCTGGCCCGGAATCTGGCGGAGCACGGCGAGACGGAGGGCTTGGTCGTTGTCGCCGCCGAGCAGACCGCCGGCCGGGGGACGCGGGGCCGATCCTGGTTTTCGCCCAAGGAGAAAGGCCTCTACCTGTCCGTTCTTTTCAGGCCTCCGTCCGAGGCCGTTTCCTTCCTGCCCCTGGCGGCCGGCCTGGCCGTCCGGGAAGCGCTGTCCCTGGCCTGCGGTCTCAAGGCCGAGCTGAGGTGGCCCAACGACATCATCGCCGCGGGCCGGCCGGACAGGAAGCTGGGAGGCATCTTGAGCGAAAGCCAGTGGACCGGGACGAACCTGGATTTCGCCGTTGTGGGAGTCGGGCTCAACCTCCGGCACAAGACGGAGGACTTCTCCTTCAACCTGAGGACGCAGGCTGTTTCGGTCCAGATGTTGACCGGCCGGCCGCCCGACGAACCCCTGCTGCTCGAGCAGCTTCTGGCCAGAATGGATTTCTGGTACGGCTTGATCAGAAGAGGGGAGAGACATGATATCTTGACGGAATATCGAAAGAGGATGTTCGTCCCCCCCGGGGGGAAGATGACGATCATCCACGGCCAGGGCCGCGCCGCCGGCCGCTTTGAGGGCCTGGGGGAGGACGGAGGCTTGATCCTGGCCACCCCGGAGGGGAACAGAATCTTCAAGGCCGCGGAAATCATGGGTGTGATATATGAAAAAAAATGAAAAGACCGGAAGGCTGCTGGCGATTGATGTCGGCAACACGACGGTCGGCGTCGGGGTCTTCGAGGATCGGAACCTGATCTGCGACTGGAGGATCCGGTCGGACCGGGAAAAAACCGCGGATGAATACGGCCTCATCCTGCTCGGCCTCCTGGCCGGGGCTGGGATGGGGCCGGAGCGTGTCGGCCACGTCATCCTGTCCAGCGTCGTTCCCCCCCTGACCCCCGTTTTTCAAGCCTTGAGCCGGAGGCTGTTCGGGGCCAAGCCGGTCGTCGTGGGCCCGGGCCTCAAGACCGGTATGCCCATCCTCTATGATAACCCCCTGGAAGTCGGCGCGGACCGTATCACGGCCTCGGTGGCGGCTTACGAGAAACACGGCGGGCCGTGCATCGTCGTCGACTTCGGGACGGCCGTCACCTTCGACGCCGTTTCGGCCAGGGGCGAATACCTGGGCGGAGCCATCGCCCCGGGCATCCAGATCGCCGCCGAATCCCTCTCTTCGAGGACGGCCAAGCTCCCCCGCGTCGAGATCGCGCGGCCGGGCAGGGTCATCGGCCGGACGACGGCCTCGAGCATGCAGTCCGGGCTGTTTCACGGATATGCGGGTCTCATCTCCCATATCATCGCCGAGATGAAAAAAGAGCTGGCGGCCGAGGCCAGGGTGGTTGTCACCGGCGGTTTCGCCGAGCTGTTCCTGCCCCATGTCCCGGCCCTGGACATCCATGAGCCTCATCTCGTCCTCGAGGGGCTGAGGATTCTTTTTGAGCGGAGCCGCGGCGACGCCGACTGACATTCATAAGGCATGGGGCGGACCATGGACGAACGACAGGCGGACAAAAACCGCTATTTCAAAGATGTCAGCCGGGCTTTTCTGCGGCTTCGCGGCGCCCCATTCATCCTTTCAGCGCGGGAGCTGCATGTCCTGGCCGCCTGGGAAAAAGAGGGCATCCCGCTCGAGGCCGTCCTGGCTGGACTGGAGCGGGCTTTTCAGAGACGGGGGACGGGGGCGCCCGCGGGCCGGACGAGAACCTCTCTCGTCTTTTGCGACTCTTTCGTCAGGCGGGCCTACGATCAGCACCGGGAGAGAGCGGTCGGCGGCCGGAAGCCGGGACACGGAAAGACGGGACGGAAGGACCGGATCCGCCGGGAAGTGGCTGCGTTTCTGGACGAGATGCCGGACGAGTTGTCCTATCTCGAAAGCCTCTTCCGGCGCGCCCTGCGGCTGGTCGAGGCCGAGGAGGAGCATGAAGCGGACCTGGAGCGGCTGGAAAGAGAGATCGAAAGCGCGCTGTGGAAGCGCTGCCCGGCCGAAGAACGAGAGCGGGCCGGACGGAAGGTCCGGCAGGAGACGCCTTGTTACGACGGGGAGCCGTCCGAAGAGCGGGTCCGCGCCCGGTTGATCAAGGACCTCAGGGTGCGATACCGGATCCCCTTTGTGAGCTGCCGCTACTATTGAGAACCGTCATGGAAAAGCGAATCATCCGTTTGCTTCGGGGCGCGGGAAGAGGACTGACCTTCCGGGAGATCTTCACCGGTCTCGGCCTTCCGGTCAAGGAGAAAAGGGCTCTGCAGAAGTCTCTCCGCGAGCTCGCCGCGGCGGGAGCGGTGCGGAGGGTGAGGAACCGGTTCTCCTCTGCCCCGCAGGACACGGTTTTCGAGGGGCGCTTCAGCCAGGCGCAGGGAGGCTTCGGCTTCGTCGCTTCCCAGGGGCGGGACGCCCGGGACATTTTCGTCCCCGCGCGTTCGACGGGTGGAGCCATGCAGGGCGACATCGTCCGGGTCACGGTCAAGGAGCACGGGCGGGAGGGCAAGCCGGAAGGGCGCGTGACCCGTATCGTCAGGCGCGGGCAGGAGAGGATTCTCGGCATATATGCCTTGAGAAACGGGCAGCCGCTGCTCCTTCCCTTCGAGGCGGCCGGCGGCGAGGGGGTTCCGCTGAAGACCTCTCCCGGCGAGGCTCCTCAACCCGGCATGGTCGTGACCGCGGGAAGAGATTCGCTCCAGGTCGAGGAGGTGCTGGGTTTCCCAGATGACCCTGGAGTCGATACCGAGACGGTCGTCAGGCGGTTCAACTTGGCCCGCGTTTTTGCGCCGGAGGCCCTGGCCGAGGCGGATGCCTTTCCCGAGGGCATCTCGGCCGAGGAGCTGGCGGGACGAGCCGACTTCCGGTCCTGGACCACGGTGACTATCGACGGCGAGACCGCCCAGGACTTCGACGACGCGGTCGGCGTCCGTCCCCTGGGGTCCGGCCGCACGCTCCTCGCCGTCCACATCGCGGACGTTTCCTCCTTTGTGCGTCCCGGCTCGGCGCTCGACCGAGAAGCCTTCGCCCGGGCGACGAGCGTTTACCTTCCGGACCTGACCCTGCCCATGCTGCCCGAGAGGCTGTCCAACAACCTGTGCAGCCTTCGGCCCCGGGAGGACAGGAAAACGTTCTCCGTCCTGATGGAGGTGGACGGAGGCGGCCGGGTGGTCAGCGCCGAGTTCCGGCCCTCGGTCATCCGCACCATCGAGCGGCTGACTTACACCTCCGTTTTCAAAGTCTTCAACGAAGACTCCGGGGAGTCGCTCCGCTACCGGGAGATTCTGCCCGACCTCCTGGCCATGAGGGCGCTGGCCCGGGTTATGCGGACAAGGAGAATGGAGGAGGGGAGCCTGGATTTCGACCTGCCCGAGCCCGAGCTCGTGTATGAACAGGGCCGCTTGAGCCGGGTCGACGCCGGCCGGCAGAATGAAGCGCAAAAGGTGATCGAGGATTTCATGATCGCGGCCAACGAGGCGGTGGCCGCCTTCCTCGAAGGACGGGCGGTCCGGTCCCTCCACCGCATCCATCCGCCCCCGGAGCAGGCGGACCTGGAGAAGCTGAGGGAAGTTCTTCTCGGCCTGGGTTTCGCCCTCCCCCATGCGCGGAAGGTCACGTCCCGGGACCTGCAGAGGGTGCTCGACGAGGCGGAGGGCCGGCCGGAGGAGAAGCTTGTCAACCGCGAGGTGCTGAGGGCTCTGCGGTTGGCGGTCTATGCCGATGAGAGCCGGGGACATTACGGCCTGGCGCGCAAGGCGTACACCCACTTCACCTCCCCCATCCGCCGCTATCCCGACCTGGTCGTTCACCGAATACTCAAGGATGTCTTGGACGGGAAGAAACCCGAGGAGCGGGACTTGGCCGCCGCGGCCCTGCACAGCTCCCTCCAGGAGCGGAACGCCGACGCCGCGGAAAAGGACCTGGTGGAGTGGCGCATCTTCAGGATGATGAAATCGATGCTGGGAGAGACGCTCACCGCCACCGTGGTCGAGATCAACAAGGCGGGACTGGTCCTGGCCCCGGACGACGCCTTCGTCGAGGGACTTCTGGCCTTCTCCGACCTGGCCGGGGATTACTACCGCCTCAAGTCTCCTGGCACGCTCGTCGGCCGGAGAACGGGGCGGGTCTATCGCCTGGGCGACCGCCTGGAGGTCGTCCTGGCCGGAGTGGACCCCCTGCTGCGGAGAATGAGCTTTGTCCCGGCGGACGCCGGCCGAATGAGGCGGAGATGAAAACGACCGGGCCTGGCGGGGGGAAGGACGGGCTGGCGACCCTGGTCAGGAATAACAGGTACCGGGGATTGAGCGCCGGAGAGATCGAGCGGCGCTTCGGCCTGAACACCGAGGCGGCCACGGCCCTGGCCCAGGAGCTCGAGGCGGAGGGCGAGGTCATCATCCTGTCCTTTGAGCCCCTGCGGCTGATCTCCCGGAGCAGCCTCGAGCTCCTCAGGAAAAAAATCAAGGATGCCCTGGAGCGGCATCACCGCTCCCGTCCCTCCGACCCGGGCGTGGACGAAGACCGGTTGAGAAAAAGGTTCTCGGCCCCCGACCAGGTTTTTTCCCTGGTCTTGAAATCCCTGGTCAAGGAAGGCGTCGTGGTCGAGGAAGACAATCGTTTCCGGCTGTCTTCTTTCACGCCCTGCCTTTCTCCCCGGGATGAGAAGCTTCTCGCCCGGCTGGAGGAAGCCTGCTTGAGGGAAGGCATCAGCGCCGCTGTCCTGGATGAATTCCGGGCCGAGCATCGCCTGTCTGCCGGCGCCCTGGACAAGATGCTGTCCATCCTCGTCGGCAGGAAGAAAATCGTGCGGGGCCGCGAGGGTCTGTATCTCCATTCCAAGTGGCTGGAGGAGGTCGTTGCGAAAATACGCGGCCTGCCCGGGCGCGAGATGTCCGTGGCCGATTTCAAGAGGGCCACGGGGCTTTCACGCAAATACGCCATTCCGCTGCTTGAGCTTCTCGACCAGATGGGCGTGACGCGCCGAAAAGGTTCGATGAGGGAAATCCTTCCCGACGACAAAAAAGGAGGACGCCATGCCACCCGCCCCTGAACGCTCCGGCCTCGAAATTCCGCACCGAACAGCCGCGATCCTGGCGGCGGCCGCCCTGGCCTCTCTTCTCCTCTACGTCCTGGTTGTCGAGCTGATCCTGCGAAAGGGGTTGCGGCCGGATATCGCCCTCCAGCCGGACTCGGCCGCGCTCATGCGCTACGCCCTTTATGGGGCGGCGGTGTTGACGGTCGTTCTCATCCGGGTGCTGCGCGGCTTGATCCTGAGGAAGCGGCCGGGGGAGGACGCGGCGGTCCTCGGCCGCAGGCTCCTGCGGGCCTCCGTTCTGACCGCGACGCTCAGCGAAGCGCCGGCCCTGCTGGGTTTGGTACTCTTCCTGACGGCGGGACTGAACAGGGACTTTTACATCCTGACGGCGGTCTCGCTCGTGCTGATGTTCATGTTTTTCCCGCGGCTCAGTCACTGGCGGGAATGGGTTGCGGGGCCCTGACCGCCTCTTATAAGCGCCTTGTGCGGTTCGCAAGAAAAATATTATCCGTCATTATCTATAATGTTCCCGTACAAGCTGTTTTTCGGCGGAGCGCCCCTTTTCTCGGCGGAGACCATGCATTCTCGAAAATGAGGCCTATCCTTCCGGTTGTGAGAGATCAAGGCTTTGACGACTTTCCAGCTCAGTTTTCGTTTCTTGGCCATTTCAGTGATTGCTTCCAAAGCCGTCCGGTTGTCATACGGAGTCGGCCGATATGGCCTGGGCGAGAGCAGGGCGTCATAAACGTCGCAGGCGGCGATGATTTCCACCATCCTGTCTTTCAATAAAACTCCCAGGGGATATCCGGACCCGTCCTTTCGCTCATGATGTCCCTTGGCGACCCGCGCCGCGAACCCCCCGGCATCGCGGAGGAAATAGCCGACGAGCACGAAGCCGGCCAGGGCGTGGTGTTCGAGCATGTTCTTTTCGGTCCTGGATATGGGGTTGCTCTTTTTCAGGACGGAGAGGGGAACGCATATCTTGCCCAAATCGTGGAGGATTCCGGCCATGGCCTCCGTGATCCGGTCCTCGGATTTTGTCATCAGGTCTCGAACCAGGATCGTCGACAAAGCGAACACCATCAGGATGTGCCGGTAAGTGTAGGAGTCGTTCTGATCAAAATAGTCGATGATTTCAAGAAGCGGCGCGACAAAACGCATCTTCCTCATCAGGGTCAGGGCGAATGTCTTCTCCTCTTTCTTGAAGATTGCGGAATAGGGCGGCTCCTGGAACAAGCGGTTGATGTCTTGACGGACGGCGTCATGATCCAAGATAGAATGTTTCCGATAGGACGCGTCCCTGTTCATCGCCGTCAATTCCTTCAGGATGTTCGCGCTCAGCCGCGTTCCGGCGGGAAGAAGCACTCGATTGTCCAGGGTGGCAACCGGGTATTCGAGCACGGCGGCTTTCATCGATCCTGATCCCATGATGGGGGGATGAACTCAGCCCCCTGTTTCCCCCTTGCTTTTTATATATATCATATTTTAAATAAAAATATTAGAGCCTATTCAAAGCGGGCTTTCGCGGCGCGGCCTCAGACGGCCGGCGGGGCGGGGGTCTGGAAGGCGTCCCGCCCGGCCGGATTTCCGGGGGATTCTTGACAATTTCTTGACATCTTGATGACAAGTCGAGCGGAGCCGCGTCCGATAATCTCATCGGACGGGAAAAATGGAGAGCACCGCATGGAGCAGCCCGTTAGATGCCGGAGATGTTCCCTTCCCGGGGGGAGAATGGGAGTCAGGCTCGACAAGAGCGGGCTCTGCAATTACTGTCGTGTCTGGGACGCGCGCGGGAGGCGCATCGCCGACCTGCGGAGAAACCGCGGCGCGTCTACGACTCGTTCTTCCGGTGCCCGCCGCCGTCGTGGCCATGAACGCTACCGGCGGCGAACAGGTCGAAAGATCCGGCGGGCTCTTTCTCGAGACAATCGGAATGAGCCGCCAGGAATTCGACGCCGCTATTTCTTCTTGACCTTCTCCTTGTCGTCGGGCTTCTTTTTCAAGGCGACCTTGAGCTTCTCGGCGAACAGCCCGCCGAAGGCCGGAGCCTCCGCGGATTTCTCCCCGGCCGGCGCTTCAGGGGCGGCATCGAGCTGCATCGTCTTAATAAACTCGTATGCGTTATCAAT
>CAZFTV010000040.1:11401-12453 GCA_964521765.1 uncultured Eubacteriales bacterium | reverse complement strand
GAACATCTCGGTGATGATGGCGATGTTTTCCTTGATCTTGGATTCCAGGCCGAGGACCTCGTTGAGCACCAGGCGGGTTTTGGACAGGGCCTTGATAATGGCCTTCTCGCCGCGCTCAATCTCCCGGGCGATGGAGATCTCCCCCTCCCGGGTCAGCAGGGAGATGTTGCCCATTTCCCGGAGGTAGAGCTTGACGGGGTCGGTCGTCCGCTCCAAGCCCTGGGTGGCCACGGAGTCCTGTTTGCGGCGGTGGGGGATGACCTCCTGCTGCTTGGAGTCCAGAATCTTGATTCCGTAGTCGCCGATCGAGCTCAGAAAATCGTTGAAGTTCTCCTCGGAATCAAACTCGTCCTGGAAGGTCTTGTCGATGTCCTCGAAGAGAAGGAAGCCCTGTTTGCGTCCCTTGGTGATGAGGGTGCTGACCTCGGTCTTGGGCGGTTTGGTTTGAGCGGACAAGAGGTGCTCCTTGATATTTCTCGTATCCTTTTTCATAGTCAGAGGGCCATGATTTTTATTGTCAGTTCTTGGATTTCCTGCTGCAGATGAGCGATCCGATCATCATCCCCGGCCTTTTGACATCGGGCAATTTCAAATTGAATGGCTCTGCATTGATTTTCATAGGCATATTTACGGAGAGTAAAGAGGCAATCCAGGGCTTCCTCCGGCGTCGCGGTTTCCGAAGGCTCGATGAGGATCCTCGACAGGCGCGTCAGCAGGCCCTTGTCCAGGCAAGTTCCCAAAGTCTGAAGGGTGACGGGGGAAGAGGCCCGGTAGAGGTCGCAGACGGCCTTGAAGATGTCCCGGCTCGCGATCGAGGCGAAATCGCCCTCCAAGACTTCGCTCATGACGCTGGAGAGAAGCTCGGGGTGGTTGAGCACGATCTGGAGGAGCCTTTTTTCCGCGTAGAGAAAGGTCGGGGCTTCCCCGGCGGCGGCTTCGTCTCTCGGCTTGAAGACGGACCGGACGAATTTCTCCTCGACGCCGAAGATGTTCGACAGCTGCTTGACGTATTCTCCCTTGACGATCGGGTCCGGGATTTTATCCACCTCGCC
>CAZFTV010000040.1:11100-11377 GCA_964521765.1 uncultured Eubacteriales bacterium | reverse complement strand
GGCCTCGGGCGTCGACGGAGACCGGCCGGCGGTGGTCATGTCCACGAGAAACCGGAGGCCGGTGCGGCATTTTTCGAGAAGGCGGAGATAAGATTCCCGTCCCTTCCGGCGGATGTAGCCGTCCGGGTCCAGGTCGCCCGGCAGGACGACGACCGAAACGTCCATGCCCTGTTCAAAGCAGAGGGACACGGCCCGCAGCGCTGCCGTCCGGCCGGCGGCATCCCCGTCGTAATTGATGACCAGGCGCGGGGAAAAACGGCGCGCCAGGGAGACCTGG
>CAZFTV010000040.1:0-11050 GCA_964521765.1 uncultured Eubacteriales bacterium | reverse complement strand
CACGGATTTCTCCGGCCTGAATCAGGCCGGAGAAATCCGTGTAGCCCTCGACGAGGACGAGCTCGCCCTTGGCGCGCACGGCGTCCTTGGTGAAATTCAAGCCGTACAGGACTCTCCCCTTGGAGTAGATCGGTGTCTCGGGCGAGTTGAGATATTTCGGCTCCGCGCCGTCAATCGTCCGCCCCCCGAAGGCCACGGTCTTGCCCGTCAGGCTGAAGATGGGGAACATGACCCTACCGCGGAAGCGGTCGAACCAGCCGGATTTCTTCCGGCCGGGCACGACCAAGCCGGCTTCCATCAGCCATTCGGCGGGGACGCCCCTGGCTTGGAAGTGATCGGCGAGAGAGGTCCAGGAGCCGAGGGCGTAGCCGAGGCGAAGCTTCTCAATCGTCTCCTCCGAGAGGTCCCTCTGTCGAAGATACTCCAGGGCGCGATTTCCCTCTTCCGTGGCATGGAGGTTTCTCCGGAAAAAGGCCAGGGCGTCCTCATGGATCTTGAAGAGTTTCTCCTCGGTTTTCTGAGCGCGGGCCGCGACGCCGCTCCTCTGCGGCAGGGGGATGTGGTAGCGTTCCGCCAGGTGTTTGACGGCCTCGGGAAAGCTCATGCTCTCCCTTTCCATGACCAGGGAGAAGACGTCGCCTCCCGCGCCGCAGCCGAAGCAATGGTAAAGCTGCTTATCCGGGTCCAGGGTGAAGGAAGGATCGCGTTCCGAGTGAAACGGGCAGAGTCCCACGTATTTGGAACCGCGCTTGTGGAGCGTGGTGTATTGAGAGGCGATCTCTAAGAGAGACGCCACTTGCCGGATCTGCTCGACAACATCCATTTTTTGGACATAAAAACCCTTTTTAGAATATAAGAAAGGCTAGTCCTATTGTCAAGGGTATAAGTCGCTAAAAATCATTAAATTAAATGGTTTTATCAAGATCGAAACATGATATTGTGAAGTTTATTTCCCAATTTTATTGATATTTTCATCTTCTCATGTCATTGGAGATTAAATTATCGGCTATTTTCAGCTATTCTATCCCGTTTTAATCCGAGGGAAGGAAATTATATTTATTCTCTAAGAAATGTAAAAATTGACCCTTCGATCCGCTCAGAGATGGTTGATGAGGCTGGCCAAGATCCCGGCTCCGAAGCCGTTATCGATGTTGACCACGGCCACGCCTCCGGGACAGGCGTTGAGCATGGCCAGCAGGGCCGACAGGCCGTGGAAGCTGGCGCCGTAGCCGACGCTGGTCGGGACGGCGATGATGGGGACATTCACCAGGCCGCCAACGACGCTGGGCAGCGCTCCCTCCATTCCGGCGGCGACGATGATCACGCGGGCGCGGCGAAGCCGGTTGTATTCGCCCAACAGCCGGTGCAGGCCGGCCACGCCGACGTCGTAGATGCGGTCGGTTTCGTTGCCCATGAGCGCGCAGGTGACATGGGCCTCCTCGGCTACGGGGATATCCGATGTGCCGGCGGTCAGGATGGCGATCAGGCCCTTTCCCGGGTCGGGCGCCCTCTGCTTCAGGAATGCGGCCCGGGCGGCGGGGTTGTGCTCCAGCCTCTTGAACCTGGCCCTGAGCTTTTTTGCCGTCGCCGGCCCGATACGAGTCACGAGCAGGTTTCCTCCCCGGCGGACGATCTGCCCGGCGATCCTGAGAATCTGGGCGTCGGTTTTGCCTTGTCCGTAGATGACCTCCGGGAATCCCTTGCGCAGCTCCCGGTGGTGGTCCACCTTGGCGAAGTCCAGGTCCTGATACGGGAAGTCGCGCAGCCTGTCCATCGCTTGTTCGGGCCCGAGCTCCCCGCGCCCCACCTGCCTGAGAATCTCCTCGAGCTGTGATTTCATGCCTGTATTTTAACACGATAAGGAAGAGAACCTCCGGGCTATGTCGAACCTGGAATCGAGGGGGGAGCGCGGTCGGCCGGAAGGCCTGGCCGTTGACCGAACCGGACCCGGCTGGAAATGGGCAGGAGAGTCCTTTTCGTATACAATAGAGTTAATGTCAGAGCGGAAATACACCCTGGCCGCGCCTGCCCGTTTTTCAGGGGTCGGGGCGCACACGGGAAAATTCGTCCGGGTCGTCCTCGAACCTTCGGACGTGGGCCGGGTCGTTTTCCGGCGCCGGGACTTGGACAGTCTTGTGGTTGCCGTCGACCCCGCGCGGTCCGGAGCGCGGAACTGCACGCTCCTCTCGGGCGAAGGAGCCTGTGTCCGGACCGTCGAGCATCTCCTGGCTGCGCTGCTCATGTGCGGCATCGACAGCGCCGAGGTCGAGCTCGACGGGGAGGAGGTCCCCATTCTGGACGGGAGCGCCTTGCCGCTTGTCCGGATCATCCGGGAAGCCGGAAAATCTCCGCTTGCCGATAGCCGGCGCGTCCTGGTCCTCGCCAAGCCGCTGGCCTTGGAGGAAGGACCGGCCTCGATTGTCCTGGAACCCTCCGGTGGATTCGAGATTTCCTATTCCATCGAATACCGGCATCCTCTCATCGGCGAGCAGAGGGTGAGCTTTCGGCTCGATGAGGACACGTTCAGGACCCAGATCGCCCCCGCCCGCACCTTCGGTTTTCTCAAAGACGCCGAGAAGCTGAGGGCCAAGGGGCTGGCCCTGGGCAGCTCCCTGGAGAACACCGTCGTGCTCGACGACGAACGGGTGGTCAACCCGCCGCTCCGCTTTCCCGACGAGTTCGTCCGGCACAAAGTCCTGGACCTCGTCGGCGACCTGGCCTTGCTCGGCGCGCCGCTCCGGACCCGCGTGAGCGCCGTGCGGGCCGGCCACGACCTGCACCTGCGGGCCGTGCGCGCCCTTCATGAAAACAAGGCCGAATTCTTTCAGGCCTGAAAAGACGTCCCGCGGGTTTGCGGGCCGCTGGAAAATCGGCTTGTCAACGGGGTGTCCCCTGGGCTAAAATGGGCCGGTTTTCAAAGGGAGAGATGCGGTGAAAGACGAAAAGAAAGACGAATACCAGAGAGCCCTGGCCGCCTTCGGCGAGTCCGTGAAAGCGTTCCGCCAAGGGAAGAATGACCGGGCCGAAGAACTGCTCCAGGCGTTCATGGAGAAGCACGGGGCGGAGCGGGAGCTCGTGGACAGGGCGCGGACCTACCTGAAGATCATCAGGGAGCGGGTGGGCAAGCCCGGCGAACGCTTGACCGCCAGGACCGACGAGGACTATTACCTCTTCGGCGTGTACAAGATGAACATGGGCGACCTGGAAGGCGCCCAGAAGATGCTGGAGAAGGCCCGGGAAGCCAAGCCCAAGGACGGCCGGACCTACTACCTGCTGGCCGCGCTCGCCTGCTTGACCGGGGACCAGGACGCCAGCCTGGAACACCTCAAGAAGGCCGTCCAGCTCGACAAGTACTACGCCATCCTGGCCCAGAACGAGGCCGATTTCCTGCCCCTGCGCGAGGACAAAAGGTTCAAGGCCGTCACCCGAGCCTCATGAGCCGCGATTTCTTCGTCCTGGTCCTGGCCGCCGGACAGGGGACCCGTTTCAAATCCCGGACGGCCAAGCTTCTTCATCCCCTGCTCGGACGGCCGATGATCCGGCACATGGCCGACAACCTGCTGGCATTGAAGCCGCGGAAGCTCGTGGTGGTCGTCGGTTGTCAGCGGCATGAGATCGTGCGGGAGGTCGCAGACCCGCGAGTTGAATTCGTCGTTCAGAAAACGCAGCTCGGCTCGTCATGGCCGCCCTCCCGCTCCTGCGGCTTCATCCCGGCGCCGACGTCCTAGTCATCAACGGCGATCTGCCTCTCGTCACCGCGGCCATGCTCCGGCAGCTACTGGCTTCCCACCGCAGGGGAGCCCGGGCCCTGACCTTCCTGACCGCCGAACTCAAGAACCCTTACGGCTTCGGCCGCGTCATCCGGGAGGGGGGAATGTGGCGGGTCGTGGAGGAGAAAGACGCCACGCCCTCCCAGCGGCAGGTCCGCGAGTCGAACATCGGCGCCTATGTCTTCAGAGTGCGCGACCTCCTGGCCGTGCTGCCGCGACTCTCCAATAAAAACAGGAAGAAGGAATATTACCTCACGGATACGATTGAAGAGATGGCGCGTCTGGGACGCAAGGTCGCGCCCTGCAGGGTCGAGGGTCCGGAAGCCGAGGGGATCATCGGCGTGAATACGCGCTACGAGCTCGCCCAGGCGGCCGAGGTCCTCCGCCTGAGGAAAATAAGGGAGTTGGCCGAGGCGGGCGTCACCTTCCTCGACCCGCGCCGGGTATGGCTCGACTTCGGCGTCAACATCGGGCCGGACACGACCGTCTACCCCGGCGTGACGCTCGAGGGAGAAACCCGTATCGGCTCCGGCTGCTTCATCCATCCCGGCGCCCACCTCAGGGATGTTACGGCCGGGGATGATGTCGTCATCCTTGCCCACTCGGTCCTCAGCGACTGCCATCTCGAGGACGGCGTACGCGTCGGCCCCTTCGCCCACTTGAGGATGAAGACCGTTCTCAGGAAAGGATCGCGGGCCGGCAATTTCGTGGAAATGAAGAACACCGACTTCGGCCCAGGCTCAAAGGCCATGCACCTCACTTACCTAGGCGACGCCCTGGTCGAGGAAGGGGCGAACATCGGCGCCGGGACGATCACCTGTAATTTCGATGGGGAGAGGAAGAACCCGACTTACATCGGCGCCGGCGCCTTCATCGGCTCGGGCTCGGAGCTCGTGGCCCCGGTCAGGGTGGGGAAGGGAGCTTATATAGGAGCCGGCTCGGTCATCACCAAGGACGTCTCCCCAGGAGCGCTGGCCGTCTCGCGCTCGCGCCAGTTCGAGAAGCCCGGCTGGGCCGCCCGCCGCAAGCTCAAGCAGAGCGCTTTCAGCCATCCCTCGCCGGGCAGCAAAAAATCAGGTCGCTAGTTATCAAGTTTCTTGTTATAAGTTCTTAATTATCAACTCGATGAATCGGCCCGTCCCTTACGTCGTCGGCCAGACCCCGCCTGTCGTCGGCGTCTGGCTATTCCGTCGTTTTCCGTCCGAGGGCGCGGTAGACCAGGAACAGCCCGATGGCCGCCAAGCAGACGAGACCGGCCAGGTAGGATGGGCTTGGGAATAGGTGGAAGAGCTTGACCTCGGCGAAGGCCAGGACGGCGAAGAGAATGCCGATGAGCGCCTCGCCGGCGATCAAGCCCGAGGCGAGAAGCGTCCCGGTGTTCGTCACGGTCTCCTTCGCGCCGCCGTCGAGCTTCCTCCTCTCCATCCTCCGCTCCAGGAGGCCCTTGAACGCCCCGCCCAGGAAGATGGCGAAGGAGGTTTCGATGGGCAGGTACATGCCCACGGCGATGAGCATCGGGCTTCGGACCTGCATGAGGATGAACGCCAGGCCCATGAACATGCCGGTTAAGATCAGGATCCAGTCCGTCTTTCGTTCCATGATGCTCCGGGCCACGACGGCCATCAGGCTGGCCTGCGGGGCGGGGATCTTTTCGCCGCCGAAGCCGGCGTTCGCCTTCAGGACCTCGTTCTGCTTCTCCGGGATCATGGCCCGGATGTCTTCCAGGGAATAGGTCCCGGCTTCGATCCCGGGGTGCCGGCCGTCATAAGCGATGGAGGCGACGCCCGCCTTCTCCATCTCTTCGATCTTCAGGCCGACGCTCTGCTTGATGTTGCCCAGGTGGAGGACCGAAAGGACCAGGAACATGACCAGGGAGGCGGCCGTCACGCCGAAGACGTCGCCGAGCTGCATCTTCCAGGGCGTGCCTCCCAGAATGTGCCCGGCCTTGAGGTCCTGCATCATCTCCCCGGCCACGGAGACCGAGACGCAGGTGAAAGCGGCGATGACGAGCACGGCGGCGATGCCGCTCCCGCCTCCCAGCCCCATGAGGACCATGGCGAAGGCCACGACGATCAGCACAGAGACCGTCAGCCCGGAAGTGGGGTTGGAGCTGACGCCGATGATGCCCACCAGGTAGCCGGATACAGCGGCGAAAACGAAGCCCAGGAGAAGCATGAGCAGGGCGGCGACCAGGGAGGCGGGGAGGTTGTGGGCGAAGCGGTTGAAGACGAAAAAGACCATGACGGCGATGACGGCGATGACGGTCAAGGACCACTTAAGATGGATGTCGTGGTCCGTGCGCGGCAGGACGGCGGGCTCGCTCTCACGGCCGCGGGTGAGCGTGGCGAACGAGCGCGAGATTCCCTGGACGAGGTTCTTCCTCATTTTAAACAGCGTATAGAAGGCGCCGACCAGCATGCCGCCGATGGCGATCAGGCGGACGTAGTCCTTCCAGACGCGGACGATCTCGTCGGCCCAGTTGCCGACCGCGCCCAGGTTGCCGTAGTTGAGGAAAAAGGCCAGGGCCGGGGCGAGCAGGCCCCAGGCCAGGACGCCGCCGCTGAAATTGATGCCGGCCAGCTTGGGGCCGATGATGTAGCCCACGCCCAAGAATGCAGGGCTCGTCTCGGGACCGCGAAGGAGGATCGAGCCCTTGCCCACGCCAAGGACCTGTTGCCACTTCAGGCCGACGAATTTGAACTCGGTCAGGCAGGTCAGGAGAGCGCCCAGGCCCATCCCGGACAGAAGATGTCCGGTGCCGCGGGCGCCCTTCTGACCGGCCTTGTGGATCTCGGCCGCGGCCAAGGATTCGGGAAAGGGGAGGTCCTTCTCGGCAATGAGGATGCGCCGGGTGACGGTCACGAACATGATGCCCAGGACTCCGCCCAGGATCAGGATCACGGTCGAGACGAGGTAGTGACCGGGCGTGAAAAAGGGCAGCCAGATGCCGGCGATGAACAGGGCCGGCAGGGTGAAGATGGCGCCCGAGGCGATGTTGCCGCCGATCGAGCCTACGGTCCGGGCGAAATTCTCCTCGAGGAGCGTGCCCCGGAAGCCCTTGATGACGGCCATGCCCACGACGGCCGTGGTGTAGGTGGCGGCGATGGTCATTCCCGCCTTGAGCCCAAGGTAGGCGTTGGCCGCGCCCATGAAGGCGGCCAGGATGACCCCCAAGACCAGGGCCCGGGGCGTGAATTCTCCGATGCGGCTCTCCGCGGGAATCATCGGCTTGAATGTCTCTTCCGGCATTTTCTTTTCTCCTTATCGGAAATAATCCCAAAAAGAGCGCAAAGGTGAAAACTTATAATAAGGCGCGGCACGGCCCGTCCGAAGCGCATGGCGGGTGGACGGGTTTGGCGCAAGGACGGGCCGTGCTGCGCCGCACTGTTCTCTCTCTTTTTGGGAGAAGTTCTGTCTCCTTCACCACTTGACCCGGGCCATGAGCCGCGCCTGGCGCGGGTTCTGCCGGCCCCACACCTGTCCGAATATGGGAATATCTTCCTTGACGTAAGCGACCGGCAGCTGGCTGTTGAACAGGTTCAGAACGTCCAGCCGGAACGACAAAGTCCGACGGCCCCCGAGCCCGAAATTTTTCTCTAAGCCCATGTCGAGGTAGGAATGGGCCGGCGTTTCTCGCGTGCCCCGGCCCTCGGGATAGGAGTAATAACCCCCGAAGTAGGGGACGTAGCCTTTTTTTTCCCAGTGGTAGCCGGACAGCCATTCGAAAGCCACGGATAGCAACATTCCGAACGGGACGGCCAGCATCGAGTTGACCTTGAAGGTGTGGTCCACCGAATAGGGCAGCAGGCCGTACCAGCCCTCATCGCCGATACCGCGGCCGCCGAGCCCCCCGAGAGCCCAGTCGTAATACTCCTTGATCTCGGCCAGTTCCGGCAGGGGCGGAATGTAGATGTGCTTGCCGAAGAAGGCCACGTAGTTCGTCCCGCCCTCTTCCTGGGACCAGGCCCCGGGCTCGCTCTGGCCGGGGTTGGTCCCGCGGGCCAGGGCATAGGCGTAGGAGGCGTTGAAGAAGACCGCCGGCCCGAGCCGGCCGTTGAGCTCGACCTCCAGGCCGCGGTAATCGCGGCGCTTGTGCTCGAAATTATCGAACAGAAATTTGTAGTTGGTTTGGGGATCGAAGACGAGCAGCACTTCGAGCAGGTCCTTGGCCGAGGTCTGGACGTAGCGGGCCTTGACCGCCCAGTCGCGGCCCAGGCGGCGGTCGAACTCGACAAGGAAGCGGTTCAGGAAATTGGGCTTGATTCCCTCGGCCACGTCGAAATTCTGCGTCGTCTGCTCGGCCTGGAAAACCCAGTTGACAGGGTCGTGAATCTCCGCCGTGGTTGGGTTTTCAGGCCCCTGCCAACGGTAGGTCCGGAAGCTCAAGCCCTGGCCGGGGTTGAAAAATCCCATGGCCATGGTGGTGATCAGGTCGGAGAAGCGGCCCCAGCCCAGCTTGACGACGTTGACCCCGTCGCCCGTCAGGTCCACGGTCAGGGAGAAGCGGGGCGACAGGAAATCGGCCAGCCCCCAGGACCAGAGCGTGTTCTTGTTCTGGTCCAGGCAGACCTGTGTCTGGCTCCGCAGCCCGGCCATGAACGTCACGCGGCCCCAGGTGACCCTGTCCTTGATGAACATGCCCCAGCCGCGGCTGGAATTGGTGAAGTTGAAGGCGTCGTATTCGAAGAAGTTTGTCGGAGTGCCCATCCCGTCGCGCCAGGTGTTGAAATGATACTTGGTCCCGGCGTCGTAGCCGTCGCCGGGAAAGATGTCCTCGTCCTGGCCCGTGAAATCCACGTTGAACACCGAGGACATGGAGTAGTATTCCAGGCCTAGGTTGAATTCGTGCTGGCCGAAGGAGGGAATGTCCAGGTATTTCGCATACTTGACGCTGAAATCCAGCCGGGACGATTGATCGGTCACGTTGCCGTAGGAGTTGTTGAGGTTCTGGGCCAGGTCCTCGACGTAGTACTGGGCCGGTCCGATGTCGCCGTCCTGAGGATGCTTGAAGTTGTCACGGCTGACCCGGCCCAGCCCGGCCTCGATGAAGGACGAGGAGCTGAGGATGCCCTTGTAATTGAGCCGGATGAGGTAGTCGGAATACTCCTCATCCTCGTAAAGGTCGGGAATCCCCGTGCCGCCCCGGGGGGCGAAGGTCTTGTTCAGGGCCCCGGTCAGGGACAGGTTGTGGTTGGCCGAGAGGCTGTAGGTCAGCTTGGCGAATAAGTTGTTTTGCCGGAGGTTCTTTTCCCCCTTGGGGATGAACAGGTAATCCAAAGTGGCGTCGCTCGTCTCCTCGCGGTCGGAATAGTAGTTCTCGGAGATGAAGAACCACAGCTTGTCCTTGATCAACGGACCGCCGAGGTTGAAGTAGCCGTTGGCCTGGGAAAAATAGTCGGGCTCGCTGCCCACGGAGAGCTGGGGCTGCCGGGCGGACTGAAGGGCCCTGTCCTGGAAGAGAAAAGCGGCTTCGCCGCTCAAGGCGTTGCCGCCGCCCTTGGTGACCATGTTGATGATGGCGCCGTAGGCCGAGCCGTATTCGGGGCTGAAGGGGTCGGAGATGACCTGGACCTCCTCGATGGCGTCGAGGTTGAGCTTCAGGCCCGCGTTTTTCATGCGGACGCCGCTGACCGTCAGTCCGTCCACGACCCAGTTGTTTCCCTCCTCACCCTCGCCCCGGAAGCTGGGCTGGCCCTCGTCCTGGGCGTTTCCGTAACGGGTGCTGACCCTCACGCCCGAGGCCCCGGGCGTGAACTTGACCACGTCCGCCACGGTGCGGTTGAGGACCGGGACCTGCTCGAGCTGCTCGGAGCTCAGGTTGAAGCTCGTATCCGTGGAGGTCGTGTCGATCAGGGGCGCGGGCGCGCTGACCGTGATTTCCCTCCGGATTTCGGCCGGATTCAGGACGGCGGTGAGCGACGTGACCAGGCCCAGGCGGACGGCGACGTTTTCCTGGACGACCGTGGCGAAGCCGTCCAGGGAAAAAGTCAGGGTATAGGCGCCCACGGGCAGGAGCGGGAAACGAAAAGAGCCGTTCGGGCCGGAGACGGCCGTGCGGCTGCCCTGCAGGCTGGGACTCCGGGCGAGGACCGTCACGCCGGGAAGGCCGTTGCCCTCGTCATCCAGGATGCGGCCTTGGATTTCGCCCGTTTCGCTGCCGGCGGCGGCCAGGGCGGCGGCGAAAACGGCCAGGCTGATCAACAGAATTGTCCGGCGTTTCATGGGCTGTCCTCCTCCCGGAGCGGGATCAAGAAGATCTTGCGGCGACGAAGATACACTAGGCCCTTTTTCTCTCTCTGGCTTTTCGGGCCGTCCGCCGGAGGCCGTATTTCTTTATGAATTGCTCCGTCAGGGCCCGGGCCTCCGTGTCCGTGTATTGACGGGCCGGGGATTTCATGAAATAGGACGAGGGCCCGAGCAGGGCGCCGGAGAGCTTGCGGTCCAGGGCCAGCCGGGCGCAGCGGACGGCGTCGATGACCACGCCGGCGGAGTTGGGCGAATCCTCGACCGACAGGCGGCATTCGAGCGAGGAGGGCACGTCGCCGAAATGACGGCTCTCGATGCGCAAGAAGCAAAGCTTGTTGTCCTTCTGCCAGGGAACGTAGTCCGAGGGGCCGACGTGGACGTCCTCGGGCCGGATGGACAGGCCCCGGGCCTTGATCTGGGACACCACGGCGTTGGTCTTGGATTTCTTCTTGGAGTCCAAGCGCTCCCGTTCCAGCATGTTGAGAAAGTCGGTGTTGCCACCGGTGTTGAGCTGGTAGGTGCGGTCGACGGGCATGCCCCGGTCGAGGTAGAGGTTGACGAGCGTCCGGTGCAGGATCGTGGCCCCCACCTGGCTCTTGATATCGTCCCCGATGACGGGCAGGCGTTTGCGCTCGAAGCGCCTCTGCCAGTACTTTTCGCTGGCGATGAACACCGGGATGCAGTTGATGAATGCGCAGCCGGCGGCCAGGACCTGCTCGACGTACCATTTCGTGGCCTCCTCCGAGCCCACGGGCAGGTAGTTAACGACGACTTCCGCCCGTGTCTGGCGGAGGATGCCGACGATGTCGTCCGTGGGGCCGGGGGCTTTGTGGATGACCTGGGAGAGATATTTCCCCAGCCCGTCGTGGGTCATGCCCCGGTGAACCTTGACGTTGAGGAAGGGGACCGGCGAGAAGCGGGCGGTGTTGTTGGGCGGGGTGAAGACGGCCTGACTGAGGTCCTTGCCGACCTTGTTGCGGTCGATGTCGAAGGCGGCCACGAACTCGATGTCCCGGATATGGTAGCCGCCCAGG
>CAZFTV010000039.1:10499-12502 GCA_964521765.1 uncultured Eubacteriales bacterium | reverse complement strand
CCGCCGGGAATTCGGCCACGACTACATAGACTTCGAGACCACGGTGCGGGACGGGCTCGAGTTCTACCGCCGCGCCTTTGGGCGCTGACCTCGCCTTTCATCCGGGGACACACCCCAACGCGCCTGATTTTCCCCGTGAATAAAGAGGCCATTCGCCGTCCGGAAAAACACAGCCGCGCATTGAAGGGCCGCGTTTTAAAACCCGGCGCTGCGCAGGGAGCGGAATTCCAAGACCGGAGTTCGAGGCGGCGGAGCGCACTGTTTGACAAAAAAGGGGCGTTTTCTTAAGATGATTCCCCAGGAAGAACACGCAGCGAGAACCTCGACGACCCGATAAATCCATGACCAAAAAGAAAGTCCTCTTCATCGTCGGCTCCTTGAACACGACGACCATGGCCCACCAGATCCACGACCACATGCCGGAGTACGACCGGTATTTTTCGCCCTTCTATACGGGCAACCTGCTCGATCACATCATCCCCAAGTTCAAGTACTTCACCATCATGGCCCAGTCCCACCGGGCCCACACGGTCAATTACCTGCGCCGCAACAACCTGCCCATGGATTTTATGGGCCGCTCCCGCAACTATGACCTCGTCGTCATGTGCAGCGACCTTATCATTCCCCGGAACGTCAAAAATAAGCGCCTCTTCCTCGTCCAGGAGGGCTTCATCCTGCCCGCGAATTTCTGGTTCTTCATGGTCCGGAATTTCGGGTTTCACCGCGTCATCTGCGACACGGCGGCCACGGGACTGTCCGATGCCTACGACCTGTTCTTCGTCGCCTCGGAGGGCTACCGCAATCTGTTCATCAAACGGGGCATCAAGCCGGAGAAAATCCGTGTGACGGGCATCCCCAATTTCGACAACGTCCAAAGCTACCTCGACAACGACTTCCCCTACCGCCGCTACGTCCTGGCCGCCACCTCCTGCCTGCGGGAGACGGGGAAATACGAAAACCGGAACCAGTTCATCCACAAGGTCAAGGACGTCGCCGACGGCCGGCAGGTCATTTTCAAGCTGCACCCCAGCGAGGACGTCAAGCGGGCCAAGCGGGAAATCTGGAAAATCATCCCCGAGGCGATCCTCTTCAGCTCAGGCAACACCAACCACATGGTGGCCAACTGCGACGTGCTGCTCACCCGTTTCTCCTCGGTGCTGCTCATCGGCCTGTCCTTGGGCAAAGAAGTCCACGCCGACCTGCCGACCGAGGAACTGCGGCCGCTGCTGCCCATCCAGAACGACGGAACCTCGGCCCGCCTCATCGCCGCGCAGATCAAGGCTTACCTGGAAGAACGGTTCCCGGGCTATAAAAAATACCACCAGGCTTATAAAAACTGACCGGCCCCCGGCCCGGGCCGGGATTCCGCTAGAATTCGACGGCCAGGCCGGCCCCGGCCTCGAGGCCGCCGACGTCGATGTCGAAATCCGCGGGCTTCATGGGGCAGTAGGAGTAGCCGAGCCCGAGATGGAGGAGAAAGCCGCGCACGATGCGGAGAAAAACTCCGGCCCGGCCCACGCCCCCCAGGCCGGTGTGGCTCACCTCTCCGATCGTGTTCGTTTCTTTGAACCGGCAGGCGAGAATTCCCGCGCCGGCATACAGCGACAGCGCTCCGGTCGTCAAACGATACCTGAAGCCCAGGCCCAGGGGGATGAGGGACAGCTTCGTGTCCTCCCCGGTGAAGGTCAGCTTGCCCGAGCGGGCGAAATAATCGCCGCCCGCCCAGATGTCGAGCCGCCGAGTCAGCCGAATCCCCAATTCGCCGCCGCCCTTCCATCCCGCGCCGTAAATATCCCGGAAGGCCTTGTCCGCGGGGAGGAAGTACTGGCCCCGGACCGTGATGTCCACTCCGCCCCAGGCGCGGGCGGAGGCCAATCCCGCCAGGGCCAATCCCCATATCATGATCCTGTGTTTTCTCATCTCGGACTCTCCCGCGGCCGCCTCATTGCACGACCAGAACGGCCGGCTCTCCCTCGCGCCATTCTGAGTTGACCGCCACCACC
>CAZFTV010000039.1:9210-10410 GCA_964521765.1 uncultured Eubacteriales bacterium | reverse complement strand
TCGTCTTCTGCTGGCCCTGGATGCGGAAGATCCGGTAGTTGACGATGTCCTCGTTGTCCGGGTTGGCTTCCCAGGTCAGGATATTGATGTATTCCGCCTGGCTGAGAGACCGGTTGAGAACCTTTTCGCCCCGGGCGTTCTGAGGGGCGTAGATGAGCCTCAGAAAATTGGCCGTGACTGACTTGCTCTCATCCATGGTGATGAGCACGGGATTAGCCATGCCCGAGGCGCACCCGCTCCAGCCGTTGAACATGTAATGGGCGTATGGCAGGGCCGTGACCTGGGCCACCGACCCGAGCGGGTAGGTGTAAATGCCGGGAGCGGGCTCGGTCGTCCCGCCCGCTGTGGCCTGTATCGTCAGATAGGGATCCCCGCCGGTCTCGAACCGGTAGGTCGAGACGACCCCCTTGGTGTCGCGCAGAGTTCGCGAATTGTCGCCATCTGTCGCGTGCCCGGTGGAGGCGCCCTTGTGGCTGATGAGCGGGCTGGAGAAATGGCCGACGCGGCTGACCGAATACCCGTCCCAAGTGTCCATGTAGGACATCACCGAGCAGTAGCGGACGTTGTCGCTCCCGATCCAGCGCCACCCGGCGGAGTAATAATAGATCCCGGGGCCGGGCTGCTCCGGCTGGTCCTTGCGGTGATGGCAGCCGAAGTTGTGGCCCAGCTCGTGGACGAGCGTATAGCCTGAGGAGGCCTGCCTGACGCGGACCAGGGAAAAGGCGTATTGAGGCCGGCCGGCGGAGTTCGTCAGCAGCCAGGCGAGGCCGCCCACGTCGTCCACGTCGGCCAGGAGGTTGACCATGTCGGCGCCGCGCAGGTTCCGCCAGGCATGGACTTCGTCCAAGTGGCCGTCGTTGGTGTACGTCAGGCGGTTGAGGTCCGTGTTGGAGGAGCCCGACTCCTGGTAGGAAACCTGGCTGGAAAAAACCAGCCGCAGGCGGATGCCGGCGTTGGAGTTGTCGAGCGCCTGCTGGGAAAGCAGCATGGCCTGGGAGATGACGAGGTTGATGCCGCCGATGCCCGAGGCGTAAGCGGCGGCCGCCGGCGTGTAGACGATCATGAGGTCGACGCGGACTTCCGCGTCCGCCTGGGCCGCGCCTCGCGCCGGAGGAGCGGCCTGGGTCCGGGCGTCCTGAAGCTCTGAGGAGGACGGGATGAGCGGCGGCCCGTCATCCAGCTCAGCCCGCTGCGCGGCCC
>CAZFTV010000039.1:4955-9146 GCA_964521765.1 uncultured Eubacteriales bacterium | reverse complement strand
CCGGCGCGACTTCGAACCTCAGGCTTCGCGCCGGGACGTCCAGAATGCCCAGGGCGCAGCCTTCGGAGGTCGACAGAAGCAGGCAGTCTCCCTCGGTCCCTTCGACCCTGGCCAGGAAGGAGCGGGCTCCGTTGATGTCGGTCTCCGCTTTTTCCAGGACGGCGACAAAGGCTTGTCCGTCGAAGGGCGCGACAAGAATTTTCATCCCGACCTCGGCCTCCCCCGCGCCGAAAAAGACGGGGTTGATCTCCACGGCCCGGGAGCGGACGGCCCGCGGCGCGGCCTCGTCCGGGCCCGAGCGCTCCTCGCCCAAGGCCGTGAAGAGCGGCACGACGCTCTCGCCCTTCGAACCCGGCGGCCCTCCCCCGACCGCGGCTAAAGCATGAAACGCCAATAAGGACGCCAGCACGATGAGCGGCGCCGACCCATAAAACCGCCGCGCCTCCGCGCGGCCATTTCTTAGGCTAGGCATCGCCTTTCCTATAGCAGAAAATCCATCCCCCGTCCACATCTTGCGATTCGGGCGATGGCCTGAGCCGAAAGGGGCGGCCATCCCTCGCCGACGCGAATTTGACATGACGAATGAATTCATATAGCCTGAATTGAATTTTTCAGGACGCGCGCGCAAAATGCCATCCGACAGGTTGCGGAAAATCATCCTCTGGGGCGCCGCGCTCGCGGCCGCCCTGGCCGTTCTCGCCTACATTTACGGCCGCTGGGTCCGGAGCGACATGACGGACTTCGGCGTCTGCTACAAGGCCGGGGGCCGGATGATCGAGGGCAGGGCGCTCTACACCGCCGCGGACGGCCATCTGCAATTCAAGTACTCGCCTCCGGCCGCGCTCTTCTTCGCCCCCCTGGCCCTGCTGCCGAAATCGACGGCCCAGGCCATCTGGTTCGGGCTCAGTCTGATTTTTCTTTTTCTCATATTCAAACTGACCCTCGACCTTCTGCCCGCCTTGCGCCTGGCCCGAATAACGATCGTCCTCCTGACCGTCCTGGCCCTGGCCAAGTGCATCGGCCGGGAGCTCGAGCTGGGCCAGGTGAACATCCTCATCCTTCTCGCCCTGGTCCTCACCCTGCGGCTTATGACCCAGGGCCGCCTGGCCGCCGCCGGACTCCTGTGGGGGTTCTCCCTGTTCTTCAAACCCTACGCCCTGGTCCTCCTGCCCTACTTCCTTCTCAAAAAGAAGGTCGAGCTCCCTGTCGGAGGCTTGGCGATTTTCGCAGCCGGACTCTTGCTGCCCGTTCCCCTCTTCGGTTTTCCGGGGAGCCTGGAGCTTCTCCTGGAGTGGGTCCGCACTCTGTCTCAGTCCACGCCCGTCCTCTACACGGTCCAGGCCAACGCCTCGCTCTACGCTTTTTTCCTTAAAGTCCTGCCGGGAGAGCCGGCCGGCGCGGCCAGGGTGTTGCTCTTCGCCTCCTGCCTTGCGCTGGCGGCGCTCATTCTGTGGATCATGCGGGCCGGCCGGCGGTCGAAGCCTCCGTGTTCCGAGGTGCTGGAAATCTCATTCCTGATGATCCTGATCCCCATGCTCTCCCCCCTGGGGTGGTACTACAATTATCTCTACGCCCTTCCGGCCGTGGTCATCCTCATCAACGCTTTGTCCCTTTTTCCGAAATGGATGCGCTGGGCGCTGGCCGTGAATTTTTTCGTCATCTGCGCCGCGCCCATGGGCGTCCTGGGCGGAGCGGTTTTCCGAGTGTACTTGGGTTACGCGCTGCCGGCGGTCAACTTCCTCTTGGTCCTGGCCTGTCTGGCTTTTCTTCGGGCCCGGAAAGCGGCCTGACGACCCCGCGTCGTCCCTAGAAATCCGGGTCGGAGATTTTCTTCTCCTGGAATTCGCCGATTTTTTTCAAGAGCGGCCTGATTTCGTCGGCCTTGCCCACGACGACCAGGACGAAATCCTCCCCCGGGAGAAGCCGGGCCGCGGCCGCTCCGACCGCCTCGGGGGAAGACCCCCTCACGGCTCCCAGGTAGCGGTCATAAAAATCGAACCCCAGGCCGTAGAAGGCCAGGCGGGCGAGGGCCGCGGCCTTATTGGCGTTGGACTCGAGCGACAGCGGGAACTGGCCCAGGATGTAGTTGCGGCCGCTCTCGACCTCCTCGGCCGCGAACCCCTGCGCCCGCGCCGCGGCAAGCTGCTCCAGGGTGATGTCCAGCATCTCGCCGATCTTTTCGTTCCGGGTATAGGAGCTGACCGTACACAGGCCTCCGTCCCGCCAACTTTCGAAGGAGCTCGAGGCGCCGTAGGTCAGGCCGCGCTTAATGCGCAGCTCGGTATTGAGGCGCGAGGTGAACCGTCCCCCGAACAGGGTGTTCATGACCGAGGCCTGGGGAAAGATTTCGTCCTGGACGGCATACCCCGGCGCGCCCAGTACGAAATAGGCCTGGGTGGCGTCGGGCTTGTCCACGAGGAGAAGCTTTCTTCCCCTGGGCTCGGGGAGCGGGGGCAGGTCCGGAAGCGCGAGCGGCGCCGCGGGCTTGGTCCAAACGCCCAGGGTCTTACGCAGCAAGGCTTCGAGCTCGGCCCGGCCGATGTCCCCCACGACCGCGGCGACGGCCCGGTCGGGCCTATAGCGCTCGGCGTGAAAGCGGCGGACGTCCCGGACGGTCATCCCGGCCAGGCTGCCCTGAGTCCCGGAGGCAAGTCGGCCGAGGGGATGGGAGTAGAGGCGGACGGCCTGCATCGGGTTGTCCTTGGCCGCGGCGAGGGCGTCCGCCCGTCGCGCGCGCTCGCGGGTGAACTCCTCCTCGGGAAAGACGGCTCCGGAGAGAGAGGCCGCGGCAAGCTCGAGCAGCCTTGAGAAATGCTCGGCCAGGCAGAAGGCGCTGACCTGGGCATACTCGGCCGAGGCGAAGACGCGCAGACCGGCGCCCATGAAATCGAGCTCCTCGGCGATCGATTCGGCGTTTTGGGAAGCCGTTCCCTTGAGCGCGAGCTCCGCCGTCAGCCCGGCCAGCCCCTCGAGTTCGGCCGACTCGTGGGCGGAACCGGCTCCGGGGATAATCAGGCGCCGGCTGACCAGCGGCAGGGCGCGCGGCGGTCGCTCACGATGAGGACGGTCAGGCCGTTCGGCAGAACGATTTTTTCCGGGGCGGGCAGCGTCCGGGAAGCGTTCAGTCCGGAGGCGGCCAGGAGGAGAACCAGGCTGGCTGCCGCGGCGGCGGTCGTCGGACGGCGTTTCATCGGACACCTCCTTGGGGGATGAGCTTGCCCACGGTCTTTTTATCCGGGGCGAAATACCGGGCGGCCGCTTCCTTGACTTTATCCGGTCTGAGCCCGTCGTAGCGCTGCATGATGGTGAAGGCCTGCTCATAGCTCCCGTAGAGAAGCTCGGCGTTGCCCAGGAGGTCGGCCTGGCCGGAGATCGTCTGCAGCCCCGCGTAAAAATTGCTACGGATGATGTTGAGGGCCTTCTCGAGCTCGCGCTCGGAAATGCCCTCGGCCCTCAGGCGGTCGAGCTCTTCCTCGACCACGGCTTCGATCCTGTCGAGGTCCGCGCCGGGCCGGGGCTTGACGTGGACGGCAAAGAGAAAGGGGTCGATCGTCTCCTGCATTCCTCCTCCCACGGCCAGGGCGAGTTTTTCCTCGCGCACGAGGCGACGGTAGAGGCGGCTGCTCTCCCCGTCGAGCAGGGCTTTTTCCAGGACGGCCATGGCCGGGTAGTCCTCTCCGCGGCAGGCCGGGGCGTGATAGACCATCTGGAACGACGGCGCCTGGGCTTCTTTACGGATGACAGTCTGTCGCGGCCCGAGCTGTTCGGGCTCGGCGGTCGTCACGGGCGGAGGCGGGGGCGAGGCGGGAATCGGGCCGAAGTATTTCTTTATGAGCTCCAGGGTCGGGGCGGTTTCGAAATCGCCGACCACGACCAGGACGGCGTTGTTGGGGGCGTAGAAGGTGCGGTAGTACTGGAGGATGTCCTCGCGGCGCCAGCTCAAGATGTCGCTCATCCAGCCGATGACGCTCCAGTGATAGGGATGGGCCATGACGGCCGTCGCCTGGACGACCTCGGCCAAAAGGCCCTCGTTGTTGTTATCCACGGCCATGCGCCTCTCCGAGGCGACGACGCCCCGCTCGGACTCGAAGACCTCGGGGTCGAAGGCCAGGCCCTGCATGCGGTCGGCCTCGAGGTCGATCATGGCCTCCAGGGCCGAGGACGGGAACCAGTCGGTGTAGGCGGTCATAT
>CAZFTV010000039.1:0-4941 GCA_964521765.1 uncultured Eubacteriales bacterium | reverse complement strand
GAAGGCGTTGTTGCGCCCGCCCTGGAACTCCATGCGCCGGTCGAACTCGCCCGGCCCGTAGCGGGCCGTGCCGTTGAACATCATGTGCTCCAGGAAATGCGAGAGGCCCGTGATTCCCGGCCGCTCGTTGCGCGACCCGACGCGGAAAAAGGTGTAAAGGGCCACGTTGGGGATGTCGCAGTCCTCGAGGAGCAAAACCTTGAGCCCGTTGTCCAGGGTGTGGACCCGGACATCTTCCTTGCGAAAAGCGGCCTGGAGAATTGAAGCGGCGAGCAGGACAGTCAAAACCGTTCGTGTTCCTTTGCCGAGCATGTGAGGACCTCCTTGCAAAGCCCTAGTATACCGAGACCGCGGCCGAGCCGCAAAGCCGAACCGGACGGGCCGTCGAGGGTCCGTTCAGGTTCCCTGAATACCCTACCAGCGCGGCGCTCGCCTCACAATTGGAGGGCATAGGCCAATTTCAGGGAAGAACGTCCGGTTCAACCGGGTGATATCCACCTGCTCCACGCCGACCTTGGCCTGCCATCCGAAGAGCGCCCCGCTCAGGGGCGAGATCTGGAACATTAGGTCGGAATTCACCAGGTCGAAGGTCCGGCCGTTGTACAGGAAATGCTGGGAATTGGCGTGGATGTTGAATAGCGTGTTCAGGGGCCCCTGGTACAAGAAGCCCGCGATCAGGATCCTGTCGGTCAGGTTGCTTTTATGGTCATAGACCGCCTGGCCAAGAAGCCCCAAGCGGATCATATTGAACCATTGCCCCGGCCGGCCCCAGAACTGGCGATAGGCCACGGCGGTCCCCTCGCGGATGTCGACGCGCGGCACGTACCCGAAATCCGCCCGGAATCCCGGGCTTATATCATTATAATAAAGACCGAAGATCCAATTCCGCGAGTAGTATGAAAACTGAAGGAGAAGCGCGTTCCCGCCCTGCTTTTCACCCTGGCCGAGAGCGGTTGCGAGGTCCGCGGGATAGCGCGTCTCGGAACGAAGGAACTGGAGCGTCAGGGAATTTTTCTGGTCGAAGCGCTGGAAAGCGTCCGCTCCGGCCAGATGGTTGCCGTATCCTTCGCCCGCCCGTCCCGCATAGAGAAAACCCAGGGTGGACATCGTTCCGAGGAAGGCGGGAAAAAACGTTTGCGACGGGACTTAAAAAATATTCAAAAAAGCTTGACAAATCAACCTTGACTGTATATATACGGTATAGACGAAATGAACGCTTATCCGAGGGACGGAGACAGGACATGAAGATCATCATCTCCAACGCCTCGCCCGACCCGATCTACGAGCAGATCGTGCGGCAGGTCAAGAGCCAGATCATCGGCGGCGACCTCGCGCCCGGCGACCCCCTGCCCTCGATCCGCAAGCTGGCCCTCGAGCTGCAGATCAGCGTCATCACCACCAAGCGCGCCTACGACGAGCTCGAACGGGAGGGGTTCATCGATACCGTGGGCGGCAAGGGCACCTTCGTCGCCGCGCAGAACAAGGAGCTTCTCCGGGAGATGAAGATGAAGGTCGTGGAGGAGAAGCTCGCCCAGGCCGTGGCCGAGGCCAAGGTGCTGGGCATCAAGCCCAAAGCGCTCCGGGACATGATCCGGCTTTTGTACGAGGAGGAAGACTGATGGACCAAGCTCTGGAAATCACGGGACTGAGGAAAAAATACAAAGGGTTCGTCCTCCGGGACGTCTCCTTCCATGTTGCTCCAGGCACGATCATGGGACTCATCGGCCCCAACGGCGCGGGCAAGACAACGGTCGTCAAGCTCGTCATGAACCTCATTCGCCGCGAGGCGGGCGAGGTGCGGATTTTCGGCCTCGACAACCTCCGGCACGAGCCCGAGGTCAAGGCCCGCGTCGGGTTCGTCTACGACACGCCCTGCTTCCCCCCCGACATCAGCCTGGCCCGCATCGCCTCCGCCCTGGCTCCTTTTTACTCCCGGTGGGACCAGAAGGTCTTCTTGAGGAACCTGGAAGACTTCGACCTGCCTCCCAAGAAAAAATTCAAGGCGCTGTCCCACGGCATGAAGATGAAGTTCTCCCTGGCCATGGCCCTGGCGCACGACGCCGACCTCATCCTCATGGACGAGCCCACGGCCGGCCTGGACCCCGTCTTCCGGCAGGAGCTGCTAGTCAAGCTGTCGTCCATCATCCAGGATGAGCGGAAAGCCATCCTCTTCTCCACGCACATCACTTCCGACCTGGAGAAGGTCGCCGACCATGTGACCTTCATCCACCAGGGGGCCGTCGTCTTCTCCGCGGCCAAGGACGACATCCTCGAGAGATGGGGCCTGGTCAAGGCCGGCGGCCGGGACATCGCCCCCTCGGAGATCCCTGGCTTGAGAGGACACCGCTCCGGCGCCTTCGGCCTGGAGGCCCTGTCGAGCGAGATGGAGGCGGCCCGCCGCAAGCTCGGGCAGAGGGCCGTCTATGACAAAGCGACCCTGGAGGACATCATGTACTTCATCAGCAAGGGAGAAGCCCATGCTTAAGATCATGCGCCAAGACCTCATCTTCAACCGCAACAACCTGCTCCTCATCCTGGCCATCATGACCGGTTTTTTCATTTATTTTTCCTACCGCGGAGAGGACCTTTCACCCCGGGCCTATTTCCTCCTGGCGGCGTTCTATGTCGGCGCCAGCACGGGCGTCACGCTCGTGGCCAGGGAGGACAAGCACAAGACGGCGGCCCTAACCTGCAGCCTGCCCGTCAGGCGCTCGGCCATCGTCGCCGCCAGGTTCGTCCTGACCTGGGCGATCATGCTCCTCACCCTGGCCTATGTCTCCGCCCTGACCGCCCTCCTTCCTTTTTCCCGCGTCGACCTCGCCTCGGCGGTGAACGTCAAGTTCATCCTGGTCGGCCTTCTCATTTTGAGCGTGGCCTTCAGCCTGATGCTGCCCTTCACTATCCGCTTCGGCGTCACGGGGGTCATCCTGTTCCTGGTGGCCTGCCAGGTCCTGGGCATCCTGGTCCTGCTCATCACCAAGTTTCTGAGCACGGGCCGCGCCGGCATGACCTCTCCCCTGAGTTCGGCCGTCCGAGGTCTGAAGTTCCTCCTGAGCCCCGAGAGCGGCGCGGTCCATATGCTGCTCACGGCGGCCGCCGTCCTGGCTCTCAACGCCGCGAGCTTCTTCGCCAGCCGGGCGCTCTACGCCCGGCGCGACCTGTGAGGGCGTCATGGAGGACACGCTCGTTATCCGGGACCTGCGCAAATCCTATCCGGGTTTCCTTCTTCAGGACGTGTCCTTCCGTCTCACCCGGGGGTTCATCATGGGCCTCATCGGGCCGAACGGCGCGGGCAAAACGACCGTCATCAAGCTCATCCTCAACCTGGTGCGCCGGGACGGAGGGCAGGTCACCGTCCTCGGCCGGGACAACCTGACCGACGAGGTCTGGATCAAATCGCGCCTGGGGTTCGTCCATGAGACGCCCGCTTACTATGGGCACCTGACCCCTCGGCAGACAGCCCGGCTCGTATCGCGCTTCTACTCCGCATGGGACGAGGCCCGATTCCAAGGCTTGGCCGGGGAGTTCGGCCTTCCTCTCGACAAAAAGGTCGGCCGGCTCTCGCGGGGGACAATCATGAAGCTCTCCCTGGCCCTGGCGCTCAGCCACGGCGCCGAGTTCCTCCTTCTGGACGAGCCGACCTCAGGCCTGGACCCCGTCTTCCGCCGCGAGTTGCTGGAGACCCTCTCCGGCCTCCTGCAGGACGGCCGGACATCGGTTCTGTTCTCCACGCACATCACCTCCGACCTCGAGCGCCTGGCCGACTTTCTGACCTTCCTGCGCGGCGGCGAGGTCGTTTTTTCCGCCTCCCGCGAGGACCTGCGCGACGCCTGGGTCCTGGTCAAAGGCGGAAATGAGCTCCTTAACGAGCACCGCCGCCCGCTCTTCCGCGCGGTGCGCTCCACGCCCTTCGGTTTCCAGGGATTGTCCTCACGGGGCGAGGAGGTACGGCGGGCATTCTCCGCGGAGAGCGTGGTTTTCGAAAAGCCGTCCCTGGACGAGATCGTTTTTTTCCTGAGCAAGGAGTCGCAAGATGTTCCGGCTGGTCGTTAAAGATCTCAAGGTCATTCGGTTCTTCTGGCTGCCGGTCCTGTTCTTCTACATATTTTTCATCTCCGCCTTCGTCCAGCTGAACCTTTTATACCTGGCGATCAACTTGGTCATCTGTTTCCTGCTGGTCCTGGCCATGCCTATCGTCGAGGATAAATGGGGCCTGGAATCCTTTCTGTGCAGCTTGCCCGTCAAACGTTCCGCCGTGGTCGGAGCACGCTATCTCAGCGCCGGCTTGACGCTCCTTGTCTGCTTGGCCGTATATCTTTCGACCGCGCCGCTGCTGGCCAAGCTGTTCTCCATCGAAGCCACGCAGCCGGATATCTTCCTCACCCCGGCCGGAGCGCTCGCCTTCCTCCTGCCCATGATCTTCGTTCTCTCCCTGTTCCTGCCGCTCTATTTCCGGCTGGGATTGAGCAAGGGGTTCCTGGCCCTGACTGTCGCCTGCCTGGGCTTGTTCATTTTGCTCACGGGCGCTGTCCGTCTGGCCTCACGGCTTCTCCGCCGTCCCGCCTCGGAGCTCTTTCCCGTGGACATGGAGGTCATGTTTGTCCCTTATAAACCCCTTGTGCCTTTATTCTCGGAGCTTAAAGAAGCCCTTGGAACTTTCGGACTCTCCGCCCTTCTCCTGGCCTTGTTCGGGGGAATGGTCGCGCTCTCCCTGAGCCTGTCCATCCGGGGTTTCATGAAACGCGAGCTTTGAACCCCATCCTAAGGAGTCCATCATGGCCGCCATTCTGAAAATCCTGTACCTGCTGCTGAGCCTGCTCCTGCTTCTGTGGCTTTTTTTCTGACCGTGCCGGGCCGACGCCGAGCAGCACGGTCCGATTCTGCTGAGCCCCGGCCTCCGAGCCGGCAGGACCGGAGGAAGTATCTCCATTAATGTGATTT
>CAZFTV010000038.1:9847-12526 GCA_964521765.1 uncultured Eubacteriales bacterium | reverse complement strand
CGAGCCATCAGGTCGGGCTCGACGCCGACATTTGGCTCACCCCCATGCCGGACCACATCCTGACGCCGCAGGAGCGCGAGGACATCAGCGCGGTCTCCATGCTCAAGGACCCCTTCACGGGCCAGACGGTCGAGGTGGGGGGTGTGATTCCCCTCCCCCCCGTACACCCCCAGGCTGTCGGCCCGAGTGGTGTCCAGAGTGATGACCAGCAGGTTGCCCTCGAAGGGCTTCTCCCGCTTGCCCATAAAAAGGAAGATCGCCCCGACTCCCAGAAGCAGGACCAGGGCGCCCAGGCCGAAATATTTTTTTATTTTCCTCTGTTTTCCCGACATGACGAAAATCTCCTGATTCATCCCGGCAGGTTCCCGCCAAGTATAGCAGAGCGTTTTTCTTCGTTCAACGAAGGAACGGGGCCCGCTTTCCCGGGGCCGAAATCCTAGGCGCGTTGACGCCGTGAGGCCCCAGAGAAACCCGGATTCATTGACAAGGTGAAATCGTTGGCTCATGATGATAAGCCTGAAATCAAGGGCTCGACGGCCGAGGAGAGACGGTCCCTGATGAATCATAAAGGAGCTCCGGCAGCGCCACTACTCCTGGCCATTCTTTTGGCCTTAAATATGTCGGGGCAGGAAAAACTCCGGGAGGATGTCACCGTCACTCTCGTCGAAATCCCGGTTCGCGTCCTGCTTAAAGGACGGCCGGTCAAAGACCTCGCCCGCGAGGACTTCAAGCTCTACGAGAACGGCGTCGAGCAGGAGATCTCCCGGTTCCAAATCATCTCCCGAAGGATTGAAGACCGGCCGGGGCCGGAGCAGCCGGGCGAGACGCCCCGCCTCTTTCCTAGGCTTTTTCTCCTCATGTTCAACATCTACGACTACGAGCCGGCCGTGGGGACGGCCATCGACGATTTCTTCCGGGACGTCTTCCGGAGCGGCGACAGCATCCTCATCCTGACCGAAGACCGGATCCTAAACGCCGAGCCGGGCCTGGGCGTCGAGGACTACGTCCGGGGGCTCAAGGACGCATTGATCAATTTCAAGTCCATCTCCACCAGGAGCACGCAGCAAAATTTCCGCGACCTCGACTTTGAGGCCGACCGTCTTCTCCTTTCCGCCCAGAGCGGCGGCGGGCCGGGGGGAATCTCCTCCTTCGACCACGCCCTCGTCCAGTTTTACGAGAAGTACCTCCACATCTGGGAAGTCTACCGGAGCCAGTTCCTCCTCCCCGACCTCGATTTCTTCGAGCTCCTTCTCAGAAAAATCAGGTCGTTTGAGGGGGAGAAATGGGCCATCTGCTTTCAGCAGCGGGAGCTGTTCCCCGTGCTCAAGAACGCCTCCCGGTTGGAGACCGCCATTCGATCCTGGATGGATTCCCAAGTCGACCCGCAGGACCAGGTCAAAGCCCGCCTCGTCAGGGCCAGACAGGAAGACCTCCGCCGAAGCTTCGACCTCTCGGCGAGTTTCTCTCCGGAACTCCTGAGCGACCTGTTCCTCGGGGCGGATATGACCTTTCACCTCATCCTGCTCAAGTCCTCCCGGACGGTCTTCTCCCAGAATTTCGAGCTCGGGGAGGTCGGCCAGGATTTCGAGGCCATGTTGAAGAAAGTGAGCGCCTCGACGGGCGGGCATACCGCCTTCTCCAACCGTCCCTCGGAGGTCCTGAAGGAGGCCGCCGCTCTGGAGGACTACCACTATCTCCTGGTCTATTCCCCGGCGGAGGATTCGGCCGAGAGGAAAAGGACGGTCGAAGTCCGCGTCGCGCGCCAGGGCGTCGAGGTCAGCTACCTGAGGATGCCTCGCGGCGGCGGCCCGCCGCTCATCGCCGTCGCCAAAGTCGCGACCGAGGGCCGCAGCCTCAGCTTTTCCCTCGACCACGGCCAGATGGTGAACGTCGATGGCACGCGCCGCGGGTCGGCAGCAGTCAAGATCATCCTCTACAACGAGGCCACGGAAAAAGTCTTCGACGAGGGGCGGACCATCGACCTCACCAGGGAATCGGTCCGCGTCTCCCTCAATTTCGACCGGCTCGAGCCGGGGAACTTCTTCCTTATCATCGAGGCCCGCGACCTCGTGTCCGGGGCGACGGACGTCTACAACGGGAACATCAGGCTGGCCGCTCCCCGGCGGACCCCCTGAGCGGGGCGGCGAGGCGACCGCCTCCGCCCGGCCGCGGTCCGGGGAGAGGCTTACTTGAGTTCTCTGTTGATCCGGTCGATAAGGGCTTTGACTTCTTTCTGCTCGGGGTTGAGCCGGAGTGAGGCGTTCAGGGCGTCGAGCGCTTCTTTCTTCTTTCCCGTGAAGTAATAGCTGTTGCCCAGGGAATTGAGAAGCTGAACGTCGCTGTTGTAAATCTTATTGCCTTCCAGGAAGAGCGGGATGGCCCTGTCGTACTCCTTCTTGCCCATATGGGCCATCCCCGTGATCAGGAGATACTGAAACCTGAGGTTTTCGTCGTCCCGCGCCCTCTCCGCCACGGCCAGGGCTTTGTCGAACCGGCCGTGTTTGACCAGGAAACCGGCGTACTCGACGACTCCCCGCACGTAGGCCGGGTCGAGGGCCAGGGCTTTTTCGTAGAAGGCCTCCGCCCGATCCGGCCGGGAGACCTTGTCGTACTGGTAAGCCAGTCCGTAGTAAAGGAGATGGTTCTGGGACGGGGGGGGGGGCAGGATAAGGGGCACGG
>CAZFTV010000038.1:4609-9829 GCA_964521765.1 uncultured Eubacteriales bacterium | reverse complement strand
TTTCCAAGGCGGCAAGGATGATGTTCGCCGTCTTCTCCTGGAGGACCTTTCCCTGTCCGTCGAGGATGGCCAGCGCGACCTCGTAATAATCGGCGTCCAAGTCCGCGATGGGGATCCCCCGGCTGAAAATCATGGTCTTCTTGTAGGGCAGCTCCGAGAGAGCGAAGGCGAGCTCCTTCCCGGAAGCTCTTTCCTTCTTCAGGCCTTTGACCATGACCCTCGCCCGGCCGTCCCGCCACAGGCTTTCGGGCACGTCGGCCAGAGTGAACAGAAGGGCCAGCTCGTCCTGCCTGGAAAGCGTGTCGCTGGAGTCTACGGAGATCTGCCGGTCCAGGGCCGTGAAGGGCCGGAGGGCTTCGGTGCTGACGGTTTGAAGCCGGTAGCCGAGCAGGGGGCCGATCAATTGAACCGCCGCTCCTCCCCTGGGCGGGACCAGGATCCTCCTCTCGATGAAGCTGAACTCCTTGCCCACCGAATTCTGAAGGAGGAGGGACAGGGTGTACTCTCCCTCGGCTACGGGAAAGACATCCTCGACGGCCACACCGTTGGCCTCGATGTTGGCCCGGCGGTCGGGCGGAAAATAGAGGGGGAAGTCCTTCTCGTACTGAAAGATGATCTCCTCGCCTTTTTTCAGACTGACATTGAGCTTGAAGTTGCAGTAGAACTGGTTCTTGGGGCTGTAATAGTCCACCGAAACCCGCTTGGGCGAGGCCGAAAAATGGAGGAGGTCCACGTCCAGGACGGGGTCGGGGATGAGGGCCACGACTGCGCTGCTCTCCACATAGTTCATCAGGTATTCGGTGCTGACCATGCCCTTGAAATTGAGGAAGTCCGTGGCGTAGCGGGGGTTGACGTCCTTTCTCGGCGATTCGATGATGTTGGCCAGGAGGATGTTGTTCTGGGGGGAGGGCATATAGTTGAACGGCACCTCTCCGGGGATGATGGACAGGACGACCGGGGCCAGGGAAGGGGTGAGCTCCCTGATTTTCTCATAGAGGGCGCCGGGGTCGGTCATGTCGAGTTCCTCGGGCTTGACGAGGAGGCTGGCCGGCCCGTCGGCGGCGGGGTTGTAGAGCTTGTATTCCCCGCTGCCCCTTCTCTGATAGAAAACCAGGGCGAAGAGCGCGGGCAAGCCCCTCTTCCCCTCGCTATGGTAGTACCAGACCTGGCAGGGATGGACGCCCTGCTGGCTGTCGAAGCGTTCGATCGAGGTCGGCGGGCCGAGGATGATGTGCATCCGCCCCATATCGGTCCGCCAGCCTTCGCGCGGCGTGGCCCGCCTCAGGTGGGTGTTGGCGTACAGAAAACGGCGGACATGCTCCTCCTTGAGCTCGTTCTGCGGCGTCTCGGGCGTGGGGTCTCTCTGCTTCCAGAAGGACTCGATGAAGAGGTCGCGGTCGCGGTCGGTCTGGAGCTGGAGAAACACATCCCGCTCGGCGGGGAGGATGATGTAGCTTGTGAGGTCGAGCCAGTCGCGGTATTTCTCTGACAGGTCCCGCTCCCGAATTCTTTGCGGCGACGAGAAAAGCGCGGTGACGACGGCCAGGATGATAACGAACGCCGGTGTGAGTCGCGCTTTCATGTGAGGAACCCCCCTTATGGAGTTTTTTCGCATTTCTCGATGAGGGCGTCCAGTTTCGCCCTCTCCCCGGCTGGCAGCCTGCCGTAGACGGTTTTCTTGTAGCGGGTGAGATAGTCCAGGGCCCGGCTCTTGTCTCCCGCGGCCAGGTAGGCGGCGCCCAGGTTGTACAGGGCGAAATGGAGCTTGGGGTCGAGGGCCAACGCTCTTTCCCAGCTGGCGACGGCTCCCTTCAGGTCGCCGGTCTTGGCCAAGGCCGTGCCCAGGCCGTTGTGGGGCGAGGCGTAGGACGGGTCGAGTTCGATGGCCCGGTTGAAATACTCCACGGCCAGCCTGAAATCCTCCCTCTTCTGGTCCCTCAGGAACAGGGAAAAATGGAGGGAGCCGAGGTTGTTTATAACGATGGGATAGTTTGTATCGCGATCGAGGGCTTGGTGATAAGCCTCCGAAGCCTTCTCAAAATCGCCCTTGTTCCAGTAGGCGATGCCCAGGTAATTCCACAGCTCGGGGTCATAATCGTTGATGGCCAGTCCCTGTTTCAGGACCTCGATGGCCGCGTCGTTCTGGCCCGTATCGGCGAGCATGACGCCGTAGGTCGTCAGGATGCGGAAGCTCGAAGGATTGTGCTGGTATCCCCGGCGGAGGCTATCCACGGCCTCTCTCCACCGGCCTTGCTCCTTGTAAATCGTGGCCAGGTAGGTGTAGGCCAGGTCGAAATCCTTGCGCTCGGCGATGATCTCCCGCAGAAGACCGATGCCCTCCTCCAAGGCCCCCTTGTGGTAGCGGCCCATGGCCGTCTGGAGCTTGCTCTGGTAAGGGAGCAGGATCTTCAGGTCGTCATCGCGGGTGTATGTTTTTTTTGCCGCGGCGGGCGCGGGACCCGTGATGTAGCCCAGGCTGCGGAGCCGCTCCTGGGCAGCCCGGTCGACCTTCCCCCTCGGGCCGGCGTCCGAGGGGGAAGCGAGGGCGTCCATCGTCTTTTTCAAGGCGGCGCGAAAGACGCCGAGGTCTTCGTCCCCGGCTCGGTTATCGAGCTCTCCGAAGTCCTTCTCGATATCGTAGAGCTCGGGGATGGGGGAATCCATGAATTTATGGCGGCCGCTGGTGATCCCCCGCAGGGGGGCCCAGCCCCGGCTGAAATGAGGATAGAGTGATTCAAAATAGATGTCCCTGGCGGCGAGGGTTTTTCCCCTGAGAGCCGGGAGCAGGGAGAGGCCCTGAAGCGAGCGGGGGATGGGAACGCCCAGGAGTTCGCAGGCCGTGGGGAAGATGTCGACGTGGCAGACGGCCTGCCGGCACTCCCCGGCCTTGACCCCCGGCGCGGCGATGATCAGGGGAACCCATAACGTGGCGTTATAGGCGAAATAGCCGTGCGTAGATTCGCCGTGTTCGCCGAGGCTCTCCCCATGGTCTGCGGTCAGGACGACGACAGTGTCGTCCTCCAGCCTCTTGCTCCGCAGCGCGTCGAACAGGCCCGCCAGGGCGTGATCGACGTAGGCCACCTCGCCGTTGTAGGGATGGTCCTTGTACCGGGTCAGGAAGGGCTCGGGCGGCTCGTAGCGCTGGTGGGGGTCGAAGCAGTGGACCCAGAGGAACCAGGGGGATTTCCGGTTCTCGAGCCAGGACAGGGCCTTCTTGACCACCTCTTCCGCCTTCCTCTCGACATAGGAGAATTCCGAGGCTCCCCGGGTGCCGTAGTTGTCGTCGTAAACGTCGAAACCCTGGGTCAGGCCGAAGCGGGAATCCAGGGGGAAGGCGCCGACAAAGGCGCCCGTGGCGTAGCCCCTGCTCTTGAGGTGCTCGGCCAGGGTCAGGAATTCCTCCCCGACGATGAAATTCGAGTTGTCATGGACGCCGTGGTGGAGGGGGGTCGTTCCGAGGAGGATGTTGGTGTGGGAGGGGAGCGTCGTGGGCGTATGGGCGAAGGCCCGGCGGAAAAGGACCCCGCGGCGGGCGAGGGCGTCGATCGCCGGCGTTTCGACCAGGCCGGGATTGTAACAGCTCAAGCGGTCGGGGCGGAGGGTGTCGATGGTGACAAGGAGGAGGTTGGGCCGGGAGGGAGCGGCCGCGGCGGGCGCGGGGCGGAGAAGGGCTCCGGCGGCCAGGACGGCCGCGGCGACAAGAGGGGTTTTCGTTTTTTTCATGGCCATTCTCCAGAGGGATGGCGAATTTATTCAGGACGGAGAAAAAAATTCAGCCGTCTATTTTTTCCTGAGGAAATCGAGGAAGCTCCGGACCTGGTCGGCCCGGGCCGACTCCGCGTCCACCTGGAGATAGCGCTCGAAGAGGGCGATGGAATCCTCGTTCCTCCCCAGGCTGAGGTTGATGAGCCCGGCGAGGTAGAGGACGTCGGTCGAGTCGGGTTGGATCTCGAGAGCCCTGCGGCAATACTTCAGGGCTTCCTCGAAATCGGACCGGGAAAAATGGGAATTGGCGATGTTGAACAGCGCCGTCGCGTCTGTGATCTTCCCGATGTCGATCTTCCCGTACCATCCCTGGGCCGCGGCCTGGTCGCCCCGGTTCGAGTAGGCGTTGCCGATGAGCATCATGATCTCGGCGTTCTCCGGCTCCTTCTCAAGGACCTTGAGGTAGTGCGTCTCGGCCAGCTCGTATTTCTGGAGCGCGAACCAGCAGTTCCCTATGTTCTTGTTGAGCGCATAAGCATTCTCGTCGGCGGCCACGAGGTCGGCGAAGACCTGGGCGGCTTCTTCATATTTCCCCTCGTCGAAAAGCCGGTTTCCCTGGTTGACGCTCTCCTTCAGGGCGTCGGAGACGATAAGACCCTCGATCTTGACCAGCTTGACCTCGACCGGGGGGTTGCGGGCGAACTCCTTGAATTCGGCGGCCAGCTTCTTGGTCAGGTAGCCCTCTTTCTCAAAATCGAGGTTCCAGGGGCCGCCTCTTATGTAGGGAGCTTTCCACTCGCCCCGGGCGTCGGTCATCGTCTCAAAACCGGACTGAGACCTTACGGAAAAGAGCACGACCCTGACATCGGCTAGGGGATTCCCCTGTTCGTCGGTAACAACGCCCGAGGCCTTCCCCTGGCCCTTGTAGGCCTGGGCCTGAGCCAGACAGAAGGCGGCCAGCAAGAACGCAACCAGCAGAGCGCTTTTTCGCATGTCTGCCTCCTTTTTCATTATAACACCCCGCCGGACGAAAAAAAAGGGGCGGTTCCTTTCGGAACCGCCCCTCGAGCGTGAGCGTGAACTTGCGCTTAGAAGCTGAACCGGATCCCGAAGCGGAAAACCCTGGGGTTGAGGATGCGCATATCCTCCCCGAAGTTTGCCGCCGTCATGCGGGTCTGCTGTTTCAGAGCGTGCGAGGAGTTGGTCAGGTTGAAGCCGTCTGCGGAGAGGGCGACATAGGACCTCTCGCCGAGGTTGAAGATCTTCTCCAGCCGGACGTTGAGCAGCCAGAAATTGGGCAGCCGCTCGTCGCCGAACTTGCCGCCGCCGTCCGGGCTTCCGAAGATGGCGGCGTTGCCGATGCCGGGCCGGGCGCGGAGGACATCCGTGCGCAGGATATAGCCCTCCCTGGCGACTAACGTGCCGCTGATGTTAAAGCCGAAGGGCAGCTGGTAGAGGCCGGAGAACTTGACCTGCCACCGCGAGTTGACATAGATGCCGGTCAGCCCGGAGCCG
>CAZFTV010000038.1:0-4599 GCA_964521765.1 uncultured Eubacteriales bacterium | reverse complement strand
CCACTGGCGGGCGCCACGACGCCGCCGTCATAGTACTCGATGTTCTGGGGGTCGATGTAATCGCCCTTGAAGTAGTCCTTCCAGTCGGAGAGGGTGAAGGAGGAGTCCATCATCCACTTGTGGGACAGTCTCTTGCTGAAAACGAGTTGGATGGCCTTGTAGACGTCGTAGCGGTTCGGATAGTTCGTGCGGAAAGAGGAGGCCAGGTACCTGGCCGTGCGGCCGTAGATGGTGTAGCCGGTGACCGGGTCGGTGCCCGCGGCATAGTAGTTGGACTGGGAGTCCTGGACGCCCGCGGCGTTGCGGCCGATCGTCCAGGTGTTGTGCGAGCTTCTCTTGTAGAACATCTCGATGCGGCCTGCGAAGTCGGTGAGGATCTCCCTCTCGTAGGACAGGCTGATCTCGTCCAGGCGGGGGCTGTGGTACTTGGAGTCGAATTCGTTGCGGATATTGAGGCTCGTGGGGTCATCGGGGTCGAAGTAGCCGTACCAGAGCCAGTAGTTCGGGTCGTTCGGATCCTGGAGGGAGTAGTCGTCCCAGTCGAGCCCGAAGAGCTCGTTCGAGGTCACGGAGCCGTCGCCGTTGAGGTCCTGCCAGATGACGTCGATCTCGGTCCAGCCCACGGGGTTGAAGAAAGAGGCCAGGCCGAACCCGCTCTGGGAGCCGTAGCGGGCCGCCGAGAACTTGATCAGGTTCTTGCCGTCGCCGGTAAGGTCATAGACCAGGCTCACTCGCGGAGACCAGGTCTTCCACGCGACGGGGGATTTGATGGCCGGAACGTCGAGCTGGGGCATGTACTGGGGGAGCCAGGGCGAGGCCGGGATGGAGTTCGCCGCCACGCCGGATGTCTCATTGTCGTAGCGGACGCCCAGGTTGACGGTCAGCCGGCCGAATGTGGCGGTGTCCTGGAGGAAGAACGAATACCGTTTGAAATCGTAGGAGATGTAGTAATCCCTGAGCAGCCAGGCTTCCCACCACTCGCCCGTCGGGAAGCTCGACTCGGCGCCGTAGTAGTTGAGAACGAGGTTTCCCTCGTAGAGGTCGAAGGTCGTGACCGTGGCCGTAACGTAGTCTGCGCCGAACTTGAACTCGTGGTCGCCACCGAGGAAGTTCTCCATGAAGTAATTGCCGCTGAAGTTGAGATTGAGCTGGTTGCGGTCCGTGCCGTAGTCGTCGATGTTCCCCGTGGCGTAGTGGGTGGGAACGCGATACCGGGTCAGGTAGGGGCCGGCGGTATTCCCGGTCGGCCTGCCGAGGACGGGGACGAGCTCGAACCCGCCGTCGGTGTAGATCGCCTTGAAATTCAGGTACAGGTTGCCGAAGACCTGGTCGATTTCACCCTTGTAGATGAAACCGGGGCCGATCTGATTCCAGTAGGTCTCGGGAGACTGCTCTTCCGCGCCCCAGTTCGTCCTTCCCCACTTTTTCTTGTCGTCATACTCCAGGAAGCCGTTGAGCCGGGTGCTCGGGGTCAGCTGGAAATCCAGCTTGGCGTAACCTGAGACGAGCCAGGTCTTGTCCCTTGTCCCGACCAGGGTCAAGGCGTCGATGTCCTGGATTCCCCAGGAGCCGTAGAACCACACCCTGTCCTTGATGAGGGGACCGCCGAAGTTGGCTCCGTAGAGGTAAACCCGATCGACGCCCGCGGCCGTGTAGCCGACGTCCTTCAGGGCCTGGGGAACGTTGTCGGCCTGCCAGGCTCCGTCCTCGACGTCGAGGTAGAAAGTGCCGGAGTAGGCGTTGCCGCCCCTCTTGGAAACGAGGTTGAGCTGAACGCCTCCCGTCTGGGACTTGACGTCGTTGTTGCCGTAGTTGACCTGCATCTCCTCGTAGCTGGCGATGTTGACGTAAGCGGGCGCCGCGCCCAGGGCCGAGTTGTCGGTGATGTTGCCGCCGTCGATGCTCCAGGTGCTGTCGTAGCGGCCGCCGCCGTGGCCGTAGTAGGAGGACTGCTGTCCGCCCTCGTTGCCGCCGACGTCCTCACGGTCAACGAGCATGCCGGGCATCAAGGTCATGAGGACCCAGGGGTTGCGGGCCGTGGGCAGGCTCATGAGCGTCTCGGACGAGATGTTGACGCCCACCTGTGTTCTCTTCGTGTCGATGATCGGGGATTGGCCGATGACCGTCACCTCCTCCTCGACCGTGGCCTGCTCCAAGGTGATGTTCATGTTGACGTCACGGCCGAAGGAAACGCCGATCCTCTCCTGGATGAACGACTTGAATCCCGGAAGCTCGAGCCTCAGGACGTAATCGTTCGCCACCGGCAGGCTCATGAAGCGCAGGCTCCCGCCCACGGAGCTGACCGTGGACATGGGTGCGATCTTGCCGCCGGTGAGTGTAGCGCTCACTCCGGGAAGAGGAGTTCCCTCGGCATCCGTGACCGAGACTCTGATGCTGCCGAACTCTTGGGCGAAGGCGAGAGCCCCCACCAGGCTCAGCAAGCACATGACTCCGATTAGCTTTCTCAAATTTCCTCCTCCATATCTTGTTTTATAACCATTCCCTTGAGCAAAAGGATTGCTCGCCCCATGCGCTTTTTTTTATTTATCCTATGTCATCTAAGCGACCACCTCCCTCTCTCTGGCCGGGAACTTTTCCTCGGCCGCTCGTAGTGTATAAGATCAGAAACCGACGGAAAAATAAATAAGTAAATCAATTTCACTATTTCTCTTAGCAAATTTTATGCCAAAACCAATAAATATGTAACATATTGAAATCAATATAAATAAACCACTAAAAGACTCCGATTTCCGGATATAATTCAATAATACGTATGATTGTTCAATTAATTGAATCGACTCTCTTCCGTTTTGTATAGGTGAGGCCTGCCGAGGCGCCCTTGCTCCCGCTCGGGTTTTTCACGCCGTTCACTCGCATGGTCTCTTCGAATATCTCAGGCCGGCCTCTAAAAGCTCTCAGCTGCCATCTCTATTCAATATTTTATTTTTATCGACCTAACCGCCGCAATTGATTACAGGGGAACGCTTTATGAATTTTTTAGCTTCTCCGACCAGGAAAAGCGATCCGGTTATGACAACCGCGCCGCGCAGGCGGCGGGCTTCAGCCAAAGCCAGGCGGAAAGCCTTTCGCGGATTACTTTCGAGGGTGATGCGGCCGGCGTGGCGTCGGGCCTGGCGAAGAATGTCTCCGGGCTCTGCCGCTCGATGGAAGGGAAACGTCGTCAGAACAATACGGCGCGCCAGGGGGAATAGAATACGTGCCAGGCTTGGAATGTCCTTGTCCCGCATGACGGCGAAGACAAGGACGAGGGGGCGCCGGATGAAATCCCGGACATATTCCCTGACGGCTTTCGCCCCGTCCGGGTTGTGCGCGCCGTCCAGGATGACCGGCGGGGAGCGGCGCGCGACTTCGAGCCGCCCCGGCCATTCGGTTTTCTTGATTCCGCCGAGGATCAGGCGTTCGTCGAGCCGACGCCAGGCCCGGCTGAGAGTCAGGGCGGCCATGAGCGCCACAGCGCCGTTTCTCCCCTGGTGCCGTCCCGCAAGACGGGGGGCAAATCGGTAGGTTTTGTCCCCGGATTCATAGGCGAATTCGTAGTTTAACTTTTTTTTAAAACTCCTCAGCCGGCGGGGCCGGTCAAAGACACCGATGAAAGCCGCCCGGCATTCCCCGGCTCTTTTCCTGATGACCGCCCGGGTCGCTCCCGCCGGGACGCCGCACACGACCGGCACGCCCGGCTTGATGATCCCCGCTTTCTCGAAGGCGATGCGCTCCGGGGTCGAGCCCAGGTAATGCTCATGGTCCATGCCGATCGAGGTGATGACGGACAGGGCCGGAGTCACGGCGTTCGTAGCGTCGAACCGGCCGCCCATGCCCACCTCCAGGACGGCGACGTCCGTCCGGCGCTCCCGGAAATGGGACAGGGCGGCGCAGGTCAGGGCCTCGAAATGGGTGGGGGGCGAGCTGATTTTCCCGGACCGGAGAAGACTCTCCGCGGCTCCCTTGACGGCGGTGAGCGCCCGGCAAAAAGCCGGTCCGGAAATCAGGCGGCCGTCGACGCGGATCCTCTCCCTGATATCGACCAGGTGGGGGGAGGTGTAGAGCCCGACGCGCAGCCCGTGGCCTCGGAGCGCGGCGGCCAGCATGGCGCACACCGAGCCCTTGCCGTTGGTCCCGGCCACGAGGACCGAGGGGAAGGCGTTCTCGGGGTTTCCCAGGGAGTCGAGCAGGGCGCGGACGTTATCCAGCCCGAGCTTGATGCCCAGGACCTGAAGCTTGTCCAGGTAAGCGCGGCACTGCGCAAAGGTCATCTGGGCCGGTTGAGGAAAAGACGCAGCGCTCGGATGATAAAATCCCGCAGGCCGCGACGCGCCATGACCTCGTCCAGCATGCCGTGCTTAAGGAGAAATTCGGAGCGCTGGAAGCCCTTGGGCAGTTTCTCCCGGATGGTCTGCTCGATGACCCGCGGCCCGGCGAAGCCGATGAGCGCATTCGGCTCGGCGACGTTGACGTCGCCGAGCATGGCGAAGGAGGCCGTGGTGCCGCCCGTCGTCGGGTCGGCCAGGACGGAAATGCAGGGCAGGCCGGCCCGGTCGAGACGGGCCAGGGCGGCGCTCGTCTTGGCCAGTTGCATCAGGG
>CAZFTV010000037.1:2570-12541 GCA_964521765.1 uncultured Eubacteriales bacterium | reverse complement strand
CGAAGATCGATGTGTTGAAGCCGCTGATTTGATCGGCTTGGGCCCGGCGGGGGTTCTTGTCCGGGTCGATGAACTCGTAGGCGAGGCGAGGGCTGACGTCGGCGTAGAGCTTCAGGATCCTCTCCATGCGGAAACGGGTGTCGCTCTTCTCCAGGAAATAGCAGCGGACCTTGACGTCTGCGTTCAGGCTCTTGAGGAGCTGGACGGTCTGGGGGGATAGGCTGTGGACCTTGTCCTCGGTGAAGTCGAACCGGGCGTGGTAGCGGCCGAGGACGATGTTCACCAGGACGAGGATGGCCAGGGCCAGGACGATGACGAACACCAGGTTGGAGGAATAGAGGAACGACCTCCGGCGGAAACCCCGCCGCAGCTCGTCGATATTGAGGCCGATATAGAGGCCGAACGAGGCCAGGCAGAGGGGGATGAAGACGACATACAGGACCCAACTGTGGACGATCCCGAACGGCCGGAGGGCGTGGAAGAGAAGGGCCAGGAGGAGCAGTCCCAGCCCGAAGAAATGTCCGTATTTCTTGAAGAGGCTCATGTCTTACCTCCACCGCCGGGACTGGATGACGGCATGGGTCAGGAACAGCCCGAAGAACGTAAAACTCAGGAAGTAGGCCAGGTCGGCCGTGTCGACGTTGCCCTGGATCATGTTCTCGAACCGGGGGGTGAAGGACACGGCGCCGATGACCGCCTTGACCACGCCCGTTGAGAAATACGTCTCGTAGTAGATGAAGTACAGGAGCAGCAGCGTGCCGATGGACAGCACGGCCGAGACGACCTGGTTTTCGGTCAGGGAGGAAAACAACATGCCCACCGAGATGAACGCCGCGCCGACCAGGAGCATCCCCAGGAAGCCGCCCAGGACGGGCAGGAGCTCGGGGTTGCCGAACAGGAAGCCGAAGAGGACGATGAGGGCCGAAAAAAACAGGATGACCAGGTAGAGGACGAGCGAAGCCAGGAACTTGCCGCCCACGATCTGGGCCACGGACAGGGGAGAGGTCAGGAGCAGCTCCTCGGTCCCCGCCTTTTTTTCCTCGGAGAAAAGGCGCATGGTCAGCAGGGGCACGACGAAGATGAGGACGAGAAGGCTGAAGCTGAAGAAATAGAGAATGACCTCTTGATTGACGTTGGGAGCCTGGCCGTAGCCGTAACTCATCATCTGCCGGGTATAGAGCTCGTAGACCTGCACCCGGCCGTAGAAGAAGGAGCCGCCGAGGAAGAGGAAGACGGCGACGACGATGTAGGCGATGGGCGAGGTGAAATAGGCTTTCAGCTCGCGCTTGGCGATCGACCACAGGTTTCTCATTGGACGGGCCCTCCCGAGATGACCTTGAGATAGAGGTCCTCGACGCTCGGCGCCGCCGACCTCATCTCTAAAAGGCCGAGGTCCTTGGCGGAAACGACTTCCAGGATCTCCTCCCTCGGGTCGAGGCCCTTGCCCCATTCAAGGCGCAGCTCGTTCCCCTCCTGCTCGACCTTGTCCACGCCCTTGACCCGGCGGAACGACGCCGAGGCTTCCCGCGCCCCGCGGCGGACTTTCAGGATGACGCCCTCCCGGCCGCCGAAAGAGGAAGCGAGCTCGGCCAGGGACGAGGAGGCGATGAGCCGCCCCTCGCTGATGATGGCCACGCCGTCGCAGGTCTGGCTGACTTCCTGGAGGATGTGGGTCGAGAGCATGATCGTCCGCTCGCGGCGCAGCGACTTGATGAGCTGACGGATCTCGACGATCTGGGCCGGGTCGAGGCCGATGGTAGGCTCGTCGAGGATCAGGACCTGCGGGTCGTGGATGAGCGCCTGGGCCAGGCCCACCCGCTGTTTGAACCCGCGCGAAATATTGCGGATGAGCCGGTTGCGGACGGGTTCGAGCATGCAGGACTCGACGACCCGGGCCACGGCCTCCTTTCGCCCGGGCCCCGGGACCTGCTTGATCTCGGCCACGAACCCGAGGTAGCCGGCAACGGTCATCTCCGGGTAAAGAGGGACGTTTTCGGGCAGGTAGCCGATGATCTTCTTGACCTCGTCGGGGCGGTCGAAGACGTCGAACCCGCCGACCGAGACGCGGCCTTCGCTCGCCGAGAGAAATCCGGTCAGGACGCGCATGGTCGTCGTCTTGCCCGAGCCGTTCGGCCCGAGCAGGCCCCAGATCTTCCCCTTGTCCACGGTGAAGCTGAGGTCGCGGACGGCCACGAAGTCGCCGTACTTTTTCGTCAGATGTTCCACGACGATCATCTCATGACACTCCTTGTCTATCTACATGCGCTCGGGCAGGGGAATGCCCATGAGCGTCAAGGCTGTTCTGAGAGTCTTCCGGACGATGTCGAGGATGAGCAGCCTCAGGGACTTGAGCCGTTCGTCCTCCTCGGCCAGGACGGGGTACTTGTGGTAAAAGCTGTTTGATTTCTGGCCGAGGATGAAGGCGAACTTGGCCAGGTGGGAGAACTCGAGCGTCTTCACCGAGCGACGCGTCTCCTCCTCGAGCTGCCCGGCCAGAACGGCGAGCTCCCAGAAATCGTCCATCTCTCCCGGTGATAGAGAACTCAGGGGCGGGACGTTTCGTTTCACCCCGTCCAGGACGTCCGCGGCCGGCCGTCCCTCCCGCTCCTCGAGCTTGCGGAAGATGCTGTTGAGGCGGACCAGGCTGTATTGGAGGTAGGGCCCTGTTTCGCCCTCGAAGCTCAACGCTTCCTCAAAGTCGAAGACGATGAGCGAATTTCGAGAGAACTTGAGCATGAAGTAGCGGAGCGCGCCCGAGGCGATCCGGCGGGCGGTGCCGGTCTTGGCCTCCGCGGACAGGTCGGGGTTCCGCTTCTCGATTTCCGTCAGGGCTTTCTCCTCCAGCCGGTCGAGGAGGTCGTCGGCCTTGACGCCCAGGCCCTTGCGGCCCGAGACCTCGAGGAAGGCCTTGTCGGCGTCATCCTCCGTCGGAGTGTAATCGAGCTCCTTCAGGCTTTTGGGCGAGAGGGCCACCATCTCGTAGGAGAAGTGGATGGATTTCTCGGCCTCCTCCGCATGCCCCAGGGCCTTGAGCCCCTGGACGACGATCTTCTGGAGGTAGGCCTGGCGGGTGTCGATGACGTTGTAGACCTTGGAGGCGCCCCCGAAAGAGGGGGCCGAGGGATTCCCGGCTTCCGAGGTCGAGATCCAGATCGTCCGTCCGTCCTCCTCGTGAAAAGGCTCGTAGCCGAAATCCTCGCCCAGGAGCCCGAATTTCCACATCTGGTAGGCGATGTCCTTGCCGACGTACGTCACCGTGCCGTCCGAGCGGACGATGATTTTTTCGCGCTCGGGGTCGTCCTCGAGGCGCATGACCCAGCAGCCCGAGTTCAGGCCCTCCGCGGCCAGGCTGACCGCGCCGCGCCCGCGGAGGAGGCCGAACGCTTTTTCCCAGAAGCGGCGGCCGAGGATGCTGCTCTCGCAGGGCAGGACGTCGTAGGTGACGCCGAGGCGCGCCATCGTAGCCAGGTGGGCGCGCAGGATGCTGTGGGAGATGTGCCGGGCCAATTCCGCTTCCGGGCCCTGTCCGTGCTCGACGCGCTTGACGATTTCGGCTTTGCGCGGCTGGGCCTCGGGGTGGGCGGCCAGATAAGCAGAGACGCGGGCGTAGAGGTCCCAGCAGAGGTAGTCGAATTTTCCGGGCAGGGTTTTGACCTCGGCGGGCGTTTTCTTTTCCATTTCCAGGAAGCCGAAAACGACGTCCACGACCTGGACGCCCGTGTCGTCAATGTAGTTCTGCACCTCGACCGATTCGCCCAGGCTGCGAAGGCAGCGGACGAGGGTGTCTCCCAGGCAGGCGTTTCGGAGATGGCCGATGTGGGCCGCTTTGTTGGGATTGATGTTCGTGTGCTCAACGACGATCTTGCGCTCCTCCGGTTTGAAGGCCGGGGCGCCGCCCGCGGCGAGAAGGGAGGCGATAAAAAGGCCGCGGTCGAGGAAGAAGTTGATGTAGCCCGGCCCCGCGACCTCCGCCCTGTTCACGCCCTCGAGATCCGCCAGACGGCTCAGCATGTCCCCGGCAAGGTCGCGGGGCGGAACCTTCATTTTCTTGGCCAATTGGAAGGGGAGGGTCAGGGCCAGGTCGCCGAAACGCGCATGAGGCGTGGGGGTCAGGTCGATGTCGGCGGGCTCGACCGGATAGGAATCCTTGAGGCGCGAGCATATCTCGCTTTTCAGCTTTTCCTTTACTAAAAGCATCGCGTTTCTTGTCCCTCTTTCGGCCGGCCTCAAACCCGCCCTTCTCGCATTTAGGGTTTCACCCCTGGGGCGAATTCCGGGGTTTGCCGGCTGACCGGGCCCGCGTTTCCGCGTAAATTCCTTCTGGTCGAAGTCAAATATTAAATCAACCGGCCTGAAATTTCAAATGATATCCCGAACGGCCGCTCACCGTCATGGCCGGGGGGGGAAATGCTCGCCAGCGTCTCACTCCTCAGGGCTTGCGGGCCAGGCAGAAGACCGTACTGCCGAACGGCAGGTTGAGGGAGCGCGTGAGGCGCGCCTCGAGCCTCATGACCTTTTCCAGGAGGGCGTTGAGGCCGGGGTTGATGGGCTTCAGGTTGGAGACGCACACTCGGGGGGCCGGCTGGACGAATTTCTGCATCAGTCGGACGGCGGCCACAGCGGGGAAGAGGAAGAAATTGAAATACCCTCTCCTCTCCGGCTCCAGGCCGGCTTCGCGGCACATCCCGTCGAGCGTCCTCCTCACATAGCGGCGGCCGATATGGCAGGCCAGGTCGTGCCGGCCGTGAATGAATTGGAACGCGGAATCCAGGATGAGAAGTCTTCCGCCCTTTTTCAGGACCCGGGCCGCCTCGCTCAGGGCGACCTCTTCGGAGGGGACGCTCTTGTGGGAAATGACGTCCAGGGCGGTCAGGAGGTCGAACGCACCGTCGGGGAAGGGGAGCCGTTCGACGCCCGCCCGTACGAGCTTCCGGAGGCCGCGCCGGAGGCTGAAATCCAGAGCTTCCGGAAAAAGGTCGCAGCCGTAGGGCTCGCCGTAGCTCCCGAGGAAGACGAGATTGATGCCCGTGCCGCAGCCGATGTCGAGAATCCGAAGCCGATGCTCCGCGCGCTCGAGCGGCTTGAGGACCTCGGCCATGATGAGACGCCGGCCGATGAACCACCAGTAGGCGTCCTCCAGCTCGAAATGCTTGCGGTATTCGTCTTTTTCCATACCTAGGGCCGGCTGCGCCGCACGGCTTCGACGGCCCGGCAGACCTCGTCGATCTGCTCCGGGGTGAGGGCCAGGCCGGAAGGCAGATAGAAGCCCTTCTTCGAAAGCTCGACGGATACGGGGAACGCGTCCTCCCCGGGCAGAAAATCTTTCCGGAAAACCGGCTGTTCGTGGACGGGGACGAAAAACGTCCGGGTGTCCACGCCCTTTTCTTTCAAGCGCGCCGTTAAGTCCTCGCAGGCCAAGCCGAACGACTTCTCCACCAGGACGGCGTACATCCAGTACACGCTCCGGCCCCAGGGTTTTTCGAGCGGCAGGGTCAGGCCGTCGATGCCCGAAAGTCCGCGGTGGTAGGCCTCGGCCATCTTCCTCTTGAGCGCGATGAACCTCTCGACCTCCTCGACCTGGGCCAGGCCGATGGCCGCCTGCACATTCGTCATGCGGTAGTTGTAGGCAAGGTCGGTGTGCAGGAACCGCCGCTCCGGCGAGTGGGCCAGGTCCTTGAGCCGCCGGCAACGCTCGGCGGTCGCGTCCGAATCGGTGACGACCATGCCGCCCTCGCCGGTGGTGATAATCTTGTTGGCGTAAAAGCTGAAGCAGCCCGCGTCGCCCATCGAGCCCGCGGGCAGGGGAGAGGGGAGGCGGCCGGACAGGTAGAGCGCGCCGTGCGCTTCGGCCGCGTCCTCGACGACAAGCAGGTTGTTCTCCCGAGCCAGATCAAGAATTTCGTCCATGCGGCAAGGATGCCCGTAGAGGTGGACGGGGAGGACGGCCCTGACCGCTCCGCCCGTCCTCTTGTGGACAAGCGCATTGCGGCCGGAATCGAATCGGCACCACTTGTGAATGAATTCCCGGAGCCTGTCAGGGTCGAGGTTGAATGTCTCGGGGTCGACATCCAGGAGGATCGGCTGCGCGCCCGTATAGAGCACGGCATAAGGCACGGCGATCATGGTCAAGTCCGGGACGATGACCTCGTCTCCCGGCCCGATCCCCAGGCTGGCCAGGGCCAGGTGGAGGGCGGTCGTGCCCGAGGTCGTGGTCACGGCGTGCTTGACGCCGACGAAAGCGGCGAAAGCTTCCTCGAAGCGCCGGATGTAGCTTCCGGCGGACGAGATCCAGCCCGTGTTCAGGCAGTCCAGGACATAGGTCTGGGTGTTGGCGCCCAGCAGGGGTTCATTGACGGGGATCATCCGGCTCAGAAGTACTCCTTGTCGTCGAACCCGGCATAGGGGCCCTGCTTGACCTCGATGATCTTGGAGGGCTCAAGGACGACGAGGCGGTGCCCGCCTCGGGCGAGGAGGATGGCGTCCCCGCCCTCCAGGACGAAGGTTTCGAGGTGCCGCCGCTCATCGTCGTAAAGCTCGACCTGCACGCGGCCGGAGAGGAGCACGAGAACTTCCTGGGTGTGGAAAATCTCCCGCTTGACGAGCTTGTGGCGGTGGCGTTCGACGACCTTGCCCCGATCGTGCTGCAGCAGGCCCAGTTGCTGGGAGAATTCTCCCGGCGTCAGAAAGCTCACCCCGGGCTGATCGCATTCTTTCTTGAGAATGATGGCGTAGATCTGGCCGTCCTTGATGATCTCCCGCACGCCTTCCATGTTTTATCGCGTCCTGTTGATTTTCGTCAGGCGGAGCCGCAAGGGCAGGATAAAATATTTCCAGCCTTTTTTCAAGAAGTCGATGACATGAACGAACGTTTTTCCTTTGCCCGCCCGCCGGGCCCGGCAGAGGTAGGGGATCTCGCCCGGCTTGAAGCCGAGTTTTTTCGACCGGTAAACGAGGTCGATGAAATAGTCGCCGTATCCGCCCCGCAGGGGGACGCGCTCCAGGACCTCCCTGCGGACGGCGATGAAGCCGCTCGTCCAGTCCGTGAACCAGGAGCCCAGGATGAGGCGCAGGTAGCGGTTTAAGGCCAGGCTGAAGAGGTAGGCGGTCAGGGAGTCGTGGCCGCCGGTGATGATCTCCACTCCGCCTCCGGGGAGGTAGCGGCTGCCGACGGCCAGGTCGAGCCCGCCCTTGAGCTTCGCCAGGAGCGCGGGAATGATCTCCGGGGGCATGGACAGGTCGCTGTCCATCCAGACGCAAACCCGGCCGCGGCTGAGGTTGACGCCGTCGCGCAGCGCCGAGGTCAAGCCCCGCTCCTCCGTGCGTCGGAGAAGCCTGATGTTTTTTGTCCGGCGAGCCAGCCGTTCCACCAGGCGCCAGGTGCCGTCCGGAGAGTCGTCGTCCACGACGATGACCTCGGTTCCCGGCGGCGTGTTTCTCAAGATGTCCTGAATGAGGGGGACGATGTTGTCTTTTTCGTTGTAGGTGGGCAGGATGACCGACAGGGCGCAGTCTTTCGCGCGTCCGGTTTTCATCGCGGGCTTATAATACACTTATTGCCGACTGAATGCCATTGCCCTCGATTTTCCGAAATAATTCTATTTCAACCGGGTGTCGGAATCATCCCTCGGCCCTATTGCGGAGAAGACCTCCATCGGAGGCCTTCTTAAAGTTGACACGGCGAGGCCCTCTGATTTAATTTGACCCTGAAACCGATGAAAAACTCGCCGCTCAAGGGATCCGCCAAGAACAAGAAGAAAGAGACTGGGGCGTCCTGGGCGCGCATGGACACCCGGCAATACATCCGACGCGTCGCCGGGCTGGATCAATGGAGAAATGTCCCGGGAAAAACGAGCGAGGAGCTGGCCAAGATCGAGCTTCATTACCGCACCATCATCGAGGAGACGGGTGCGGGCGTGGCGGCTGTCGATGGGCGCGGTTTTCTCATCTTCGTCAACCGGGGATTGTGCCGCATGATCGGATACGGCCGGGAGGAGCTGCTGGGCAGGCCGTTTTCGGATTTCCTTCATCCCGAGGACAGGGACAAAATCATCCGGTTTTTGCTGGAGGCCAGGGCGAATCCGCAAAAAAAGCTCCGCCTGGATTTCCGGGCCGTTCACAAGGACGGAAGGATGGTCTATTGCGACGCCCGGCCGACCATCCTGCCGGGCAGGGGCAAGGTCGACGCCTTTTACGCCATCATCAACGACATGACGGCCTACCGGGAGGCTGAGGAGAAGCGGCGCACGGCCCACGAGCGGCTGCAAACGCTCCTGTCCTCGACCTCCGCCGTGTTTTTCGCCTCTGAACCTCATGGGGAGTTCCGCACGACCTATATCAGCGACAACGTCGTCCAGATGACGGGTTATGAACCCGCCTCCTTTATCAGGAATTCCCGTTTCTGGGAGAACCGTCTTCATCCCCGGGATAAGGACAGGGTCCTGGCCGAATGGCTCCAAATCCTGACCCGGAAATCCCTGACGCTCGAATACCGCTTCCGCCGCCGGGACGGCTCGTATCTCTGGGTGCGCGAGGACATGCGCCTGGTCGAGGACGAAACGGGGAAACCGCGGGAGATCACCGGCTTCTGGGTGGACATCACCGCCCGCCGGGCCGCAGAGGAGTCCTTGCGCAAGAGCGAGATGACCTATCGCCATCTCTTCGAGCAGAGCAACGACCCCATCCTGCTCATCGGCTCAAACGGCCGGATCATCAGAGCCAACCAAAGGGCCGCGGATATGCTGGGCTACGGGAAGGACGAGCTCATCGGCTTCCATTTCCGGGACACGATCGCCCCCTCGGAGCACCCCGACGCCGAGGACAAGTTCAAAGCCCTGATTAACGGGAAAGCCATCCCTCATTGCGTCCGGAGGGCCCGCCGCCGAGACGGCACGGAGTTTCCCGTGGAGATCAACGTTTCGCTCATGCGCGACCCCGACGGGAGGCCGCTCTTCGTCCAGAGCATCGTCCGCGACATTACGGAGAGGGTGAAGGCTGAGGAGGCGATCCAGTCCGCCCTGAAAGAGAAGGACATTCTTCTCCGGGAGATCCATCACCGGGTCAAGAACAACATGCAGATCATCGTCAGCCTGCTTCGCCTTCAATCCCGGCAGATCAAGGAGGAAGCCCTGAGGGAGATGTTCAGGGTCAGCCAGTCGCGCATCCAGTCCATGGCCCTCATCCATGAAAAACTCTACCAGTCCCGGGACCTGGCGAGCATCGACTTCGGGGCTTATGTCGACGTCCTGGTCGCCTATCTGCGCACGTCTTCCAGCCCGGACGCCACCCGGGTCAGGATGGAGGTTCAAGTCGGCGACGTCAGCCTGGATATCAACCGGGCCATCCCCTGCGGCCTGATTATCAACGAGCTCGCGACCAACGCCCTGAAATACGCCTTCCCCGGGGGCGGGCAGGGCCTGATCCGCATCGCCATGAGCGAGTCGAAAAAAGGGGGCTTCTCCCTGACGGTCAGCGACGACGGCGTCGGCCTGCCGGAGAATATCGACCTCGACAAGCCTGAAACACTGGGGCTTCAGATTGTCGCGGACCTCGTGCGGCAGCTCGACGGCCGCCTGGCCGTGGAGCGCGCGGGCGGGACGACATTTCGGATCGACTTTTAATCGTTCCCCGCCTTGGAGACATCTCCATTGATGGTCTTGCTGTCCCTGATAAGGAAGACGGAGCGGACAGGGTTCCCGTCAGCGGCCCGACTCGCCCAACAATGGTCGGAGGAGCAGGCCGGGTGTCGCAGAAACCCGGGCGAGGCTTGAACGACGCCATCATCTGTGATACTTAATACCTTCATCATTCGGCTTCTTAGGAACAGATCATGAAGATGACGCGTTTTCATTCCCTCCACAAAAAACACGGCGCCAGAATGATCGAATTCTTCGGCTGGGAGATGCCCGTCGAATACCGGGGCATCATCGACGAGCACTTGGCCGTCCGGCGGCAAGCCGGGCTGTTCGACGTCA
>CAZFTV010000037.1:0-2528 GCA_964521765.1 uncultured Eubacteriales bacterium | reverse complement strand
CCCGGCGTTCCTTCAATTCCTGACCCCCAACGACGTGGCGCGGCTCGCACCCGGCAAGGTTCAGTACACGGCCCTGACGACGCCCCAGGGGACGTTCGTCGACGACATGCTGATCTATTGCCTGGAGCCCGATGCCTACCTGCTGGTGGTCAATGCCTCCAATACGGACAAGGATTTCCGCTGGGTAGCCGGCCACGCTCCGTCTTTTGACGTCCAGGTCGAGAACGTGAGCGACACATACAGCCAGCTCGCGCTCCAGGGGCCGGCCGCGGAAAAAATATTGCAGCCGCTCGCCGATATCTCCTTGGCCGGGATGAAGTCCTTCACCTCTGCCTTCGGTCGCGTGGCCGGCAAGGATTGCCTCGTCTCCCGCACGGGATATACGGGCGAGGACGGGTTTGAGATTTATACGCGTGAGGCCGATCCCGCTCCTGTCTGGGAAGCCTTGATGGCCCGGGGCGCGGCCGAAGGCCTGCAGCCCATCGGGCTGGGAGCCCGCGATACGCTTCGTCTCGAAGCCAAGCTCATGCTTTACGGCAACGACATCGATGAGACGACAACCGTGCTCGAAGCGGACTTGAAGTGGATCGTCAAGCTTCATAAGGGCGATTTCCTGGGCCGAGAGGCGCTGCTGAGGCAGGAGGAGACGGGGCTCAAGCGGAAAATCTCCGGTTTCGAGCTCCTCGACCGGGGCATCGCCCGCCCTCATTACCCGGTTTTTTCCGGGGGAGCGAAGGTGGCCGAAGTCTGCTCCGGAACGTTCTCCCCCCTGCTCAAGAGAAGCCTGGGCCTGGTTTACCTGCCCCTGGAGCTTACCGGCCTCGGCGCGGAATTCGAGGTTGAAATCCGCAACCAGAGGACGCGGGCCAGGGTCGTGCCCACGCCTTTTTACAAACGTCCGGCGGTTTGAGGCGAAGGCCGGAGCGCTTGAAATAGAGAGCCTTAAGGAGGAGCGCATGTATCCCGGAGATTTTTACTACACCAGGGACCACGAATGGGTTCAGCTCAAGGGCCGGGAAGCCGTGGTGGGCATCACTGATTTCGCCCAGAAACAGCTCGGCGACGTGGTCTTCGTCCAGCTTCCCGAAGTCGGCACGAAACTGGAGGCGCACCAGAGCATCGGGGCCATCGAGTCGGTCAAGGCCGTGTCCGACGTGTTTTCCCCCCTCGCCGGGGAGGTGACGGCCGTCAACCAGGACCTGGCCGACAACCCGGAGCTCGTCAACCAGGACCCGCACGCCAAGGGCTGGATCATGAGGCTCAAGCTGTCCGACCCCAAGGCCGCGGAGACGCTGATGAGGGCCGCTGAATACGAAAAATATCTGGAGGGGCTGGACAAGGAAACATGAGCTATATCTCTCTCAGCGAAAAAGACAAGAAGGAGATGCTGGAGCGGGCGGGAGCCGCCTCGATGGAAGACCTCTTCGGAAGTCTGCCCGGGGAAATCCGGCTCCATCGCCGGCTCGATTTGCCGGAGGGGTTGAGCGAGCCGGAACTGCTGGCCCGCCTGGAGGAGATCGCCGGAAAGAGCACATACGGCCGATGTCTTTCCTTCCTGGGCGCCGGAGCCTACCGTCACGTCATCCCCACGGCCGTGGAAGCCCTGAGCTCCCGGGGCGAGTTCCTAAGTCCTTACACGCCCTACCAGCCCGAGGTCAGCCAGGGCACGCTCCAGGTCATCTTCGAGTACCAGACCCTGATCTGTCAGCTCACCGGGCTGGACATCGCCAACGCGTCCCTGTATGACGGCGCCAGCGGCGCAGCCGAAGCGGTGCTGATGGCCAACCGGCTGAACAACAGGACCAAGGTCCTCCTGGCCAACTCCATCCATCCCCAGTACCGCCAGACCGTCCGGACCTATTGCCGCAACCTCGGCCTGACGCTTGAGGAAGTCGGATACGACGAGAAAGGGGAGATGAGCCTGAAGGAGCTCGAGAGCCGGCTCGGCCCGGAGACCTCGGCCCTCGTCTGCCAGTCGCCGAACTACTTCGGCCTGGTGGAGGACCTGGCCCGTCTCTCCGAAAAAGCTCATGCCCACGGCGCCCTGTTCATCGTGGTCGTGGCCGAGGCGATGTCGTTTGGGATCCTGGAATCACCAGGCCGCCTCGGAGCGGATATCGTCACCGGCGAAGCGCAGTCCTTCGGCCTGCCCCTGAGCTACGGCGGCCCGTTCCTCGGGTTCATGGCCTGCAAGAAAGAGTTTCTCCGCCAGTTCCCCGGCCGCATCGCCGGCGAGACCAAGGATGTCGACGGCCGCCGCGGATTCGTCCTGACCCTGTCCACACGGGAACAGCACATCCGCCGGGAAAAGGCGACTTCCAACATCTGCACCAACCAGGCCCTGTGCGCCCTGCGGGCCGCCATCTTTCTTGAAACCCTCGGCCATGACGGCCTGAGGGAGCTCGGCGCGGCCAATATCCGCAAGGCTCACTATGCCCGGACCGAACTGGCCAAGATCAAGGGGGTCAAGCTGAAATTCTCCGGCCGCCCCTTCAACGAGTTCGTCCTGGAGCTCGACAAGGATTGGG
>CAZFTV010000036.1:0-12703 GCA_964521765.1 uncultured Eubacteriales bacterium | reverse complement strand
CCCTCATCGTGACCGAGCCGACGCCCTCCGGCCTTCACGACTTGGAGAGAATTTTCGAACTGACGCGCCATTTCAAAATCGGGGTTGCCTGCTGCATCAATAAATTCGACATCAATCCGGAGAATTCCGGACAGGTCGAGGCGTGGTGCCGGGAGCGCTCGATTCCCGTGGCGGGGAAGATCCCCTTCGACCCGGCCGTGCCGGAGTCCGTCGTCCGGGGGACCCCCTTCGTGGAGCACGTCTCGAACCCGACCTCGGACGAGATCCGAAAAACGTGGGGCGCCGTGCTGAGTCTTATCGCTTGAATGAGGAGGTGCTCATGTCTGTCATCCTGTCCGTTCTCATGGCCGTCCTGACCTCGGTCTCAGACGGCCGCCGGGAGCTCAAGCCCGGCGGCCTCCCCTCCGGAGGGACGATCCGATTCACCATTCTCTACGACAACTATCTCCATAAAGAGGGGACGAGGGCGGACTGGGGCTTTTCCTGCCTGGTCGAGGGGACGGAAAAAACCATCCTCTTCGACACGGGAACCGACCCCCGGATCCTTCTCCACAACGCCGAAGTCCTGGGCGTTGATTTAAAAAATATCGACCTCATCGTCATCAGCCACAACCACGGCGATCACACCGGCGGGCTGCCCGCCGTCCTGGAGAGAAATCCGGCGGTCACGGTCTTCGCCCCGAAATCCTTCCCCTCGTCCTTCGGCCGCGGCGTGGAGGACAGGAAGGCCGCCTATCGGGCCGTCGATTCCCCGGTCGAGATCTGCCCGCGCGTCCATCTCACGGGCGAGCTGGGCGCGGAAATCATCGAACAGTCGCTCGTCATCGACACGCCCCGCGGCCTGGTCGTCGTCACAGGCTGCTCGCATCCGGGCATCGTGAACATCCTGAGACGGGCCGGGGAGATCCTGGACAAGCCCATCCATCTTGTTTTCGGCGGATTTCACCTGAGGGGCAAGACGGAGGCCGAGGTGGCCGACATCATCTCCGCCTTCAGGGAATTGAAAGTCGAAAAATGCGGCGCCACGCACTGCACGGGCGACAAACCCATCGCCGCGTTCAGAGAGGCCTTCGGCAAGGATTTTGTTCCCCTGGGCACGGGAAAAATCATCGAAGTCGAGGGGTTCTAAAGTCATTATTGGAACTATAATCGCATCAAAGCGCCGTTATGTAGAATACGTGTGTTTTCAGGCCAAAAAAGATCAATATTGATGCGAAAAACAGGCCGAAAAACAACATTACTGCATTATTATTAAATATTAAGGTCGGCCCGTCCCTATATCTATTATTCCGCCAGGAGTTTCTTCAGCTCGTCCTTGAGCGGCGGGATGACCTGGAAGAGGTCGCCGACGATGCCGTAGTCGGCCGACTTGAAAATGGGCGCCTCCGGGTCTTTGTTCACGGCGACGATGACTTTGGAGGAGGACATGCCGGCCAGGTGCTGGATGGCGCCCGAGATGCCGAAGGCGAAATAGACGTTGGGCGAGACGGTCTTTCCCGTCTGGCCGACCTGGTGGTGATGGTCGATCCAGCCCGAGTCCACGGCCGAGCGCGAAGCGCCCACGGCCGAGCGGGGCACAACGCCCGAAAGCTCCTCCAGCAGGGCGAAGTTCTCCGGCGCCTTCATCCCCCGGCCGCCGGAGAAGATGACCTCGGCCTCGGTCACGTCCAGGGCGCCGCCCTTCCCCTCCAGGATCTCCGCGACCCGGCCCTTGACCTCGTCCGGCTTGACGGCCGCGGTCTTCTTGACGACTTCGCCTTCCTTGCGGCCGGTATCGAGAAGCGGAAAAACATTCGGGCGCAGCGAGGCGAGCTGCGGCCGGGACTTGAGCCGGAAGGAGAGAAAGGCCTTGCCGGCGAAAACGGGGCGCGTGTATTCGATCTTCCCGTCCTTGATTTCCAGCCGCGTGCAATCCGAGGCCAGGCTCGCGCCGAGCCGGGCCGCGAGGCGCGGGGCCAGGTCCTTGCCCTGGGCCGTGGCCGAGAAGAACACGGCTTCGGGCTTGATTTCCTTTACGAGCTCCTCGAGGGCCATAGCCTGCGCCTGGGCCGAGTACGCGCCCAGGGCATCACCCTCGAGAAGAAAAACCTTGTGCGCCCCGCGGGCGAACGCCTCGGGGGCCGCCGCCTCCAGGCCGCTTCCGAGCAGGGCGGCTCCGACGTCCGTCTTGAGCTCCTCGGCCCGGCGCCGGGCTTCGGACAGGGCTTCGAGCGCCGCCTTCTTGACCTTGCCTTTGCGCGCTTCGATATAAACCAGGATCATGGTCGTTCTCCTCTCAAAGGATCTTGGCTTCGGCTCGGAGAAGCCGCGCCAGCTCCCGGGCGGCCTCCTCGGGAGCGACGTACACGGTCGTCGCGGGATGGAGGGCCTTCCAGCGGCCCCAGGTGGTGAAGAGGGAGGGCAGGCGGCCGAGGTGCTGGCCCGCGAGGGGACCCTCGAACGCCTCGCCCGTCAGGATCCGCCCCGCCTTGCGCTCCGGGGGCATGGCCAGGTCCGTGATCTCAAGCCCGGGCGCGAGCTCGGCCGGAGCGAGCCCCAACTCCTCCACGGGCACGACCGGAATCTGGATCTTCTTGGCGGCCATGATGCCCCTCAGGGTTTCGTAGCGCGGCTCGTTCAGGCCCTTCTGGGCGCTTACGACGGCCGGCAGGCTGAATTCCACTCTCTCCTCGCCGCCCTCGATCTCCCTGACGGCGGAGCCCGCCTGCCCCTCGATCTGCAGCTTGGTCACGACGTTGGCCTGGGGAAGGCCGAGGAGCTCGGCGGTCATGGACGGCACCTGGGCGTTGTCGGCGCCCATGCCCTGCTTGCCGAAGAGCAGGAGGTCGAACCCCGGATACTTGGCCTGGAGGGCCTTGGCCAGGATGCGCGCCGTGCGCAGGCCGTCGTACGTCTCCCCGGCCGCGTCCTTGAGCAGGACGGCCTCATCGGCGCCCATGGCCAGGCATTTGCGCAGCACGGTCAGGCACTCTTCCCCCCCGGCGCAGAAAACGGTCACCCGGCCGCCCTTGGCCTCCCGCAGCCGGAGGGCCTCCTCCAGGGCGTATTCGTCATAGGGGTTGAGGACGAAGGACAGTCCCTCCTCAACGACCGACTTCGCATCGCGGTTGATTTTGATCTTGGATTCCGTGTCCGGAACGCGCTTGACGAAAACGAAGACGTTCATCATCTCCTCCTCGGTCTATGTCTGCGGCCCGGCCGGCGGCCTGCGCGCCGCGCCGGCTCAGTCTTCGCAGCGCTTGAATAGAAGGGAGCCGTGCGTCCCCCCGAACCCGAAAGAGTTGGTCAATCCGTAACGGACCTCCGCCGGACGCGCGCGGTTGGGCACGTAGTCCAGGTCGCACTCCGGGTCCGGGTTTTCGTAATTGATCGTGGGCGGCATGATCTGATGCCTGAGGCAGAGCGCGGTATAGGCCGCCTCGACCGCCCCGGTGGCGCCCAGCAGGTGGCCGGTCATGGACTTCGTGGAGTTCACTCCGATGCGCCCGGCGTGTTCTCCGAAGGCCTTTTTGATGGCCAGCGTCTCGACCTTGTCGTTGAAGGGCGTCGAAGTTCCGTGGGCGTTGATGTAGCCCACCTCGGACGGCTCCACGCCGGCGTCGGCCAGCGCGGCGCGCATGACCCGCACCGCCCCTTCGCCGTCGGGCGAGGGAGCGGCGACATGGTAGGCGTCGCCGGACATGCCGTAGCCCACGAGCTCGGCGTAGACCCGGGCGCCCCGTTCGAGGGCCGCGTTCATCTCCTCCAGGACGATGATCCCCGCGCCCTCGGCCATGACGAACCCGTCGCGCAACGCGTCGAAGGGACGAGAAGCCCGCTGGGGCTCGTCGTTGCGCTCGGAGATGGCTTTCATGTTGCTGAACCCGGCGACGCTCAGCGGAGTGATGGGCGCCTCGGCCCCGCCGGCCAGCATGATGTCCGCGTCGCCGCGGGCGATGAGGCGGAACGAGTCTCCGATCGAATGGGAGCTCGTGGCGCAGGCGGTGGCCGTGGCCGAGTTCGGACCCTTGGCCCCGAAGCGGATCGAGATCTGCCCCGCGGCCTCGTTGATGATGGTCTGGATCAGGAAAAAGGGGGAGACCCGGCTCGGTCCTTTTTCCATCAGGACTCTGTGCATTTCCTCGATGGAGCCGATGCCCCCGATGCCGGAGCCGACGTACACGCCGCACCGCTCGCTCTCCAGGAGCGCGCGGGGAACGGCGGCGTCCTCAACCGCAAGCTCGGCGGCGGCCAAGGCGAACTGGATGAAGAGGTCCATCTTGCGGACCTCCTTGCGTTCGATATACGCCAGCGGGTCGAAACCGGGCACTTCGCCTGCGATGCGGGTGGCGTAGCGCGAGGCGTCGAAGCGGGTGATCGTCACGATCCCGCTCCGCCCGGCGAGAAGCGCCTCCCAGTTGGCCCGAACCCCCAGGCCGAGCGGCGTAACCAGGCCCAGGCCCGTGACCGCCACGCGGCGGGAAACACACGGTCGGCTCGCGTAAAGCACGGCGTTTCTAAGAGAGAAGAAACGAGGCGAGCGCTATTTGGCGTGGCTCCCGACGTAGTCCAGGGCTTTTCCGACCGTGGTCATCTTCTCGGCGTCCTCGTCGGGGATGTCGAGTCCGAACTCGTCCTCCAGGGCCATGACCAGCTCCACGGTGTCCAGGGAATCGGCTCCCAGGTCTTCGATGAAAGAAGCGTTTTCGGTGACCTGGTCTTCAGAGATGCTCAGCTTGTCGGCGATAATGGATTTCATCTTGGTCAGAAGTTCCTCTCGTGTCATAGGCATAGCTTTCCTCCTCGTTGGATTTTTTTCTCGGGCCTCACATATACATGCCGCCGTTGACGCCGATGACCTGGCCGGTGATGTAGGCCGCCGAGTCCGACAGCAAAAACAGAACGGCCCGGGCCACATCCTCGGGCGTTCCGAACTTTTTCATGGGGATCAGCTCCAGAAAAGCCTTCTTGACCTCCTCGGGCAGTCCCTCGGTCATGGCCGTCGCGATGTAGCCCGGGGCCAGGCAGTTGACGGTGACGCCCCGCGGGGCCACCTCCCTGGCCAGCGACTTGGAGAAGCCGATGACCCCCGCCTTGGAGGCGGCGTAATTCGCCTGGCCGGCGTTGCCCATCATCCCCACCACCGAGGCGATGTTGACGATGCGGCCGGAGCGCCGGGCGAGCATCGTCCGGACGACGGCCCGGGAGAAATTGAAGACGCCCTTGAGGTTGACGGCCAGGACCGCGTCCCAGTCCTCTTCCTTCATGCGCATCAGCAGGCCGTCGCGGGTAATCCCGGCGTTATTGACCAGGGCGTCGATGCGCCCGTGGGCGGCCAGGACCGCCCGGACGACCGCTTCGGCCTGGTCGCCCCGGGACACGTCGGCGGCATGGGGAGCAGCCTGCCCTCCCGCCGCTTGAATGTCCCGGACGACATCCTCCAGCTTTTCCATCTGGATGTCCACTGCCTGGACAACGGCGCCGGCCGCGGCCAGCTCCAGTGCGATGGCCCGTCCGATGCCCTGCGACGCGCCCGTGACAACGGCGACCTGTCCATTAAGCGTCATTCTAGGCTCCCGCTCCCTCGACGGGCCGGTCGAGGCGTCCGACCTCGCTCCGAATCTTGTCCGTCACCCGGTGGCGCACATATTCGCGCGCCATGCGCACGGCGTTCTTCACCGCCTCGGAGCTCGAACGGCCGTGCCCGATGATGCACACGCCGTTGAGCCCCAGCAGATGGGCGCCCCCGTACTGGGAATAATCGATCCGGCGAAACAGGCGTTTCAGCTGGCGCCGCATTAGAAAAAACCCCAGGCGGGCCGGAAAGTTGCGCATGATGTCCCGCCGGGCTATGGACAAGAAGCTTTCCACGATGCCCTCCGAGGCCTTGAGGGCCACGTTGCCCGTGAAGCCGTCACTGACGATGACGTCGGCCTTGCCGGAATAGATGTCCTTGCCCTCGACGTTGCCGATGAAATTCAGGGGGGAATGGACGAGGAGCTCGTGGGCTGCCCGGACGAGGTCGTTGCCTTTTCCCCGCTCCTCGCCGATGCTCATCAAGCCCACCCGGGGCGAGGTGCGGCCGAGGACGCTCTCCATGAAGATGCGCCCCATGACGGCGAATTGTTCCAGGTGACGGGGCCGGCAGTCGGCGTTGGCCCCGACGTCGACGAGCAGGGTTGAGCCCGCGAGGGTCGGTACGAGCAGCGCCAGCGCGGGCCGCTCGACGCCGCCGAGCGGGCCCAGGACTTTCTGGGAGACGGCCACCACGGCCGCTGTGTTGCCGACGCTGACAAAGGCGTCGGCCTGTCCGTTTTTCACCAGCAGCATCCCGACCCGGATCGACGACTTCCTCTTGCGCCAGGAGGCGAACAACCCCTCGCCCATGCCGATGGACTCCGGGGCGTCCACGACCGTCACCCCGGTCTCGGGCGATCCCAGGCGTTCAAGCTCACGGTTGATGACGTCACGCTCGCCGACAAGGACGACCTCCAGGCCGAACTCGCGGACGGCCTCAAGCGCGCCCTCGACCGTGACGGCCGGGCCGTAGTCTCCGCCCATGGCGTCTACCGCGACTCGCATGAAATCCTCGAGCTTCAGTCTTCGGTTTCGGCGATCACCTGACGTCCTTTGTAGAACCCGCACTGCGGGCAAGCCCGGTGGGGGAGCTTGGGCGTCCCGCATTGGGAGCACAGGGAGAACGTGGGCAAGCTCAGGGCGTCGTGCGCCCGGCGCTTGCCTTTTCGGCAAGGAGAGTGGCGTCGCTTGGGATTGGCCATAGGATTCTCAACTCTTTATAAAATATTTTATCTTGGACAGACGGGTGTCGTCTTCGCGGACGCTGCACCCGCATCCGGATTCCCTCCGGATCCTGCCGCATACCGGACAGATCCCCTCGCAGTCCTTGGAGCAGAGGGGTTTGGCGGGAAAAGTCAGATTGAGCTGCTCGAGGATGACGGCCTCGAGGTCGACCGTCCGGTCCTCGAGGGATCCGAGGTCCATATCCTCCTCGTCGAGTTCTTCCTTGACCTCGTTGAGCTCCTCGGGGAGGAAGATCATATCGAAAGCGGAATCCACGGGATACTCGAAGGGCGTCAAACAGCGGCCGCAGGGAATGCTCAGGCGGGCCGTCAGCCTCCCCTTGACGGAGATCTCCTCTCCGATCTTTTTAACCGTGACCTCGGCATGCGCCGGCTGGAGGAACGCGGCCTCTTCCTCGACAAGGTCCGAGGCCTCGAACTCGAAGTCGCGGTCTATCCGCAATCCTTCGGCAGGCAGTTTGTCGATGTCGATGCGCATTTATCCTCAAAAAATCGCCTTATTATACCATTTCAACTTTTTTTGTCAAACTGAACCCGGTTCGGGCGGAAACATCTCCTTTTAGACAAGGAGAGGCGCCCTTCTTAATAATGGGGGTTGAAAAAGCGCCCGGCACCCGGAGTATAATAGGAGCGGTTTTTAAGGAGATGAAGGGCCTCAGCCACGAAGTCCGGCACAAAGGGGGAGTGTTCTATGTCCAGACTCAGGACATGGGCAACGATGCCGGCTACGTCGAATCCCTGATCTACAAAGGGGGAACGCTCATCACCTCGCGCAAGTCCTACTATTACTCCCTCCTCGGAAGCGCCGACCTGCCCGAAAGAGTCGCCCAGCTCCTCAGGGAGCAGCACCGGTCCGTGATCCGGGACATCGAAATCGGGCGGTTCAATTACACCCTCACCTCCTCGGAAAAAGAAGGCGGCGGGTGATGTCGGCCGGGCAACCGGCGCTCTATCTGCTGGACGGCAACTCTCTCCTCTACCGCTCCTACTACGCCATCCGGGTCCTCTCCTCCCCCGGCGGCTTTCCGACGAACGCCATTTACGGATTTCTGCTGACGTTGAGGAAGCTTGTCGCCGAGGAAAAACCGGGATTCCTGGGCGTGGTTTTCGACCTCAAGGGGCCGACCGTCCGCCACAAAATCGACGAAAGATACAAGGCCAAGCGCAAACCCATGCCCGACGATCTTCAGGCTCAAATCCCCGTCCTCAAGGACATCCTGCGGGCTTACCGCATTCCCATCTTCGAGTGCCCGGAATACGAGGCGGATGACGTCCTGGGCAGCCTGGTCAGGAAGGCTTCGGAGCGGGGTTTCCGCTCGGTCATTGTATCCACCGACAAGGACCTGCTCCAGCTCGTGGACAAGGACGTGCGGGTGTATAACCCGGCCAAGGAGGTTACCCTGGACGAGGAGGGAGTGGAGCAGGCCTTCGGCGTGAAGCCCTGCCAGGTGGTCGACGTCCTGAGCCTGGCGGGCGACGCCTCGGACAACGTGCCGGGAGTCCGCGGAGTGGGGGACAAAACGGCCAGGGATCTCGTCCGGGAGTTCGGCTCGCTCGACAACCTATTGCGGAACCTGCCGCGGGTGAAAAACCCGCGCCTGCGGAAAATGCTCGCCCAAGGCCTGGACGGTGCGGAGCTCAGCCGCAAGCTGGTGACGATCGAAACCGGACTCGCCATCGCCTTCGATCCGGACTCTCTGCGCCTCGGCCCCCCCGACGCCGAGAAGCTGGCCGCTCAATTCCGCGAGCTCGGATTCACCTCGCTCCTGGACGAAACGACGGCCCCGCTTGGGGAGCTGAAGGTCGCTTGCCGGGTTATCCTGGACGAAGCCGCGCTTCGGGACCTTGTCCGGAAGATCAGAAAGCGGGAGTTCGTCTCCCTGGATACGGAAACCGACAACATCTTCCCCACGCAGGCCCGGCTGGTCGGCCTGTCATTCTGTCTCGAGCCGGGAGAGGCCTTCTACCTGCCCCTGAGGCACGACGGCCCGGGCTCGCCCCCCCAGCTCGAGGAGGGGCTGGCGCTCGACATCCTCGGCGACGTCCTCTCCGACCCGAAGATCGCCAAAATCGGCCAGAACATCAAATACGACGCCATCGTGCTCGGCCGGGCGGGAGTCGAGCTCCGGGGCATCGACCTGGACAGCATGGTCCTCTCTTACCTTCTCGAGCCGAACCTGGGCAAGCATGACAAGGTCAAGCTGGCTGAAACCTATCTCGGAGCCCGCGCCGTTCCCTACTCCGATATCGCGGGCAAGGGGAAGGACGAGAAACCCTTGAACGCTCTCCCCGTGGAAACGGTCGCCCCCTACGCCTGCCAGGATGCCGACCTGGCCCTTCGTCTCAGCCGCCTCCTCTGGGAGCGCGTCAGCGAGAAGGGGATGGACCGCCTCTACCGCGAGCTCGAGCAGCCGCTCATCGGCGTCCTGTCCGACATGGAGCGGTCCGGCGTGCGCGTCGACTCCCGGGCGCTCGAAAACCTTGGGGCGGAGCTCGAGACGGACATGGCCGGCCTTCAGAAAAAGATTTTCGGGCTGGCCGGCGTAACGTTCAACCTCAACTCCCCCCGCCAGCTAGGTCAAATCCTGTTCGATAAGATGAACCTGCCCGCGGGACGCAAGACCAAAATCACCAAGGGCTACTCCACGTCGTTCGACGTTCTCCAGGAGCTGGCGCCCGTCTCGGACGTGGCCCGATTGGCCCTGGAGTACCGAAAGCTGTCCAAGCTCAAGTCCGCCTATGCCGAGAAGCTGCCCGGCCTCATCAACCCCGAGACGGGCCGCGTTCATACCTCCTACAACCAGGCGGTCGCCGCTACGGGCCGGCTTTCGAGCTCGGACCCCAACCTCCAGAACATTCCCGCCCGCGGCGAGATGGGGCGGCGCTTCCGGCAGGCCTTCATCCCGGACCCGGGGCACGTCTTCCTCGCGGCCGACTATTCCCAGGTCGAGCTCCGGGTGTTGGCCCACCTCTCGGGCGACCCGGCCCTGGTCGAATCCTTTCTCCGGGACCGGGACATCCACGCCGAGACCGCCCTGCGCGTCTTCGGCCCGGACTCCCCCCTGCCCGCCGCGGAACAGCGGCACCGGGCCAAGGTCATCAACTTCAGCGTCATCTACGGGGCGTCGGCCTACTCTCTGGCCCGGGAACTGGGGACGTCCAACGCCGAGGCCCAAAGTTTCATCGACCTCTATTTCCGGACGTTCCCCCGCGTCCAAGAATACCTGGAAGACTGTGTCCGGGAGGCGACGGAGAAGGGATATTCCACCACGCTTTTCGGCCGCCGGCGCCCGGTGCCCGAGCTCAAGCTCAAAGATAAGACGGCCCAGCAGTCCGGCCGGCGACAGGCACTCAACACGCCCATCCAGGGGACCGCCGCCGACCTGATGAAGAAGGCCATGATCGACGTCTGGCGCGCCCTCCGGGAGCGGTCTCTTCGCGCCCGGTTGATTCTCCAGGTCCACGACGAGCTCGTTTTCGAGGTGCCCGACGACGAGACGGATGTCGTGGCCGGGCTGGTCGCGGAAAAAATGGAAAATGTCCGGCGCCTGGATGTGCCCCTGAAGGTCAGCCTGAGCTGGGGCGTCAACTGGGCCGAGACGAAATAGGGCCTCCGTCCCCAGGCCGCCGGCTGTCAGGCCAGCGCTTTTTTATAAACGCGGTACTTTTTGTAGAGGCGGCCGCCCATTTTCTCCATCTCGCCCCGGACTCGGACGTTGGCTTCCATCTCGTGGTGCGTGTCCATGACCTTGTAACCCGCCTCCCGGGCCGAGGCCAGCATGCGCACGCCCATGAGGGCGTCCAAACCCATGCCCCGATACTTGTCTTTGACGGCGCCCAGGAGCAGGTCGAGCTGCTTGGTTTTCTTGGCCGCCCGAAGGATCTTCAGGAATCCGAAGGGAAATAGCCGGCCGCGGGCCTTCTGAATCCCCTCGGTCATGTCCGGCATGGCGATGATGAAGGCGGCGATCTCCCCCTCCCGCTCCACGACCTTGACGAAGCGGACGTCGAGGACGGGCAGGTAGCGCCGGGCCAGGGCGTCCATCTCCTTCTCGTCGAGAGGGCTGTAGCCGTAGATGTTGGTCTGGATATAGCACTCGTTCATCAAGCCCAGGACGCGGCGGATCCAGGGCTTGATCTCATTTTTCTTGCGGAATTCGATGACCCGGAAATTTCCGCGCCGCATGATGCGCTCATAGATCTTCTTGTAGAACTCCGGGAGCTCGTCGGGGACGTCCAGCTGATAGACGAAGTAATCGATGTCCTTGCCGTAGCCCAGGCGCTCGACGAACCCCGGCATCCAGGGGAAGTTGTAGTAAGTGGCGATCGTGGCCCGGTGCTCGAATCCCTCGATGATGAACCCCTCGGGGTCCTGGTCGGAAAATCCGTAGGGGCCGATCATTTTCGTCATGCCGAGTCCGCGGGCCCAATCCTCCAGGGCGAGGAGGAGGGCTTCGACCAGGCGGGGGTCTTCGTGCGTCTCCAGGTAGCCGAAGCGGGCGGTTCGCTCGTTGCGGCCCTGGTTGTAGCGCCGGTTGATGATGCCCATGGCTCGGCCGCGGAGCTCGTTCCCCTCGAAGGCCAGCAGCAGGAGCGTATCGCAATAGGAAAAAGACCGGTTTTTCCGGGGGTTGAAATATTTCCGCTCGTCCGCGTAGATGGGATGAACCCAGGTGGCGCGTCCCGCGTGAATCTTCTCCGGGAGGGCGAGGAAATCCCTCATGTCCTTTCGGCTTTTGACTTCACGAACCGTGATGTCCATGGGCTTCCTCCGGGGCTCCTGGCGCGTCCCTCTTGAGTATATGATAAATCGCCCCGGTCAACAATAATTTCGGGCTCCGTGACAGCCTCCCCGCATAAAAGAGAAATGCTTCTCGGCCTCGCATTCGACGGCCGCGTCGAGCGGGGCGTTCCCGCATGAGAGGGGGGGGTTTTCGTCTCGTCAGAGGAGGACGCCGAGGCTGACCTCGAGCCCGAGGCGAGAGGCCTTGAGGGGCCGCCCGAAGAACGCGCCGCCGTATTCGGGCGTGAGCTTGCTGATGTCTCGGCCCTTGCCCCCGCCGAAGGCGTAGAGAAACCACAGCATCCTGTATCCGGCGCCGGCGCTGAAAGTGAGCCGCGCCCCGAGGTCGGCCAGGACCCCGCCGCCCAGGACCAGGCTGCCGCCGTAATAGGAAACGTTTTCCGCGGCGCCGCCCAGGCGCGCGCCGTCGGTCACCCGAAGCCAGGGGAACCCGAATCCTAAACACATGAAGGGCCGGACGGGGCTGCGGGGAAACACCCATGCTTTGCCCCGGATTTCAAGATGGCTCAGGCTCACACCCAAATTCTGATTCTGCCACAGGACGCTTTTTGAAGCCTGGAGGAAAACGACTTCCCACTGCCCGGTTCTCGTTCTCTGGCCGAAGCTCAAGCCCAGGGAGATGTCCCCGGGCAGGGGGGGAACGGCGAACGCCTTGTCGAAATGCCACAGCGTCAGCCGGCCGTCAAAGTCGCCCTGGAAAGCCCCGGCCGCAGCGTTGAGGCCGAAGAAGAAAGCGCCGCGGTCCTCGTCCTCCTGTCCCCGCGCAGTCAAGGGGCCGGCGGCCAGCGCCGCCATGATCAGGACGGCGAGGATCGCCCCTCCCGCCCGCCGCCGATGGCTTGGAAGCGCGGGGGGGCGCCCGGTGATCACTTCAGTGCCCGGCGCAGGACGTCCGCCTTGTCGGTCTTCTCCCAGGTGAAATCCGGGTCGGGCCGCCCGAAATGTCCGTAGGCCGCCGTTTTCCTATAGATCGGCCGCCTGAGGTTCAGCCGCTCGATGATATCGGCCGGCTTGAGAGGGAAATGCTCTCGGACGAGTTCGACGAGGCGCTCCTCGGGAAGCCGCCCCGTGCCGAACGTCTCGATGAAGACGTTCTCGG
>CAZFTV010000035.1:11352-12758 GCA_964521765.1 uncultured Eubacteriales bacterium | reverse complement strand
CCTTGGCGAAGCGTCCCCTCCGGCCGGCTTGGCCGGTCGAGGCTGGAGACCGATCTTGCTTTCCAAAAAAAGCGTCCTCCCTCCGACGCCCTAGCGCTTCCGGCCGCCCGGTCCGCGACGCGCGGCGCGGCGCCCCCCGGCCCCGCGGAAAAACCGGCGGAGCCGGCGCACCAGGCCTTTCTCGTCCAGGCCGAACAGGGCCTTGATCTCATCACGCGTGCCGACGGGAGGGGTTGTGTCGGGAAGTCCGACGGCCAGGAACCTCACTCCGAAACAGCCCTCCCGGTCGAGGAGCTCGCGGACGGCGCTGCCGAACCCGCCGGCAAGGACGCCTTCCTCGAGGGTGACGATCGTCCGGCCGGGCTTGGCGAAGCGAAGAATGAGCTCTTCGTCGAGGGGCTTACAAAAACGGGCGTTGGCCACGGCCAGGTCGACGCCCTCCCGGGCCAGGCGGCGGGCGGCGGCCAAGCCGGGAGCGACCATGCTGCCGTAGGCCAGAATGAGGTCCCGCCCGTCCCTGACAAGCTCCCCCCGGCCGAGGGGGAGAATCTTGAGCTCCTCGTCGAGCGGCACGCCGAGACCGACGCTCTTGGGGAAACGCACGGCCGCCGGATGCCCGTAGCTCAGGACGGAGCGCAGCATGTGCTGAAGCTCGTTCTCGTCCGCGGGCGCCAGGAGGATCATATTGGGCATATGGCGCAGGTAGGCGATGTCGTTTATGCCCTGGTGGGTGGGGCCGTCGTCGGGCACGATGCCCGCGCGGTCGAGGGCGAAGACCACAGGCAGGTCCATGAGGCACACATCGTGGAAGACCTGGTCGTAAGCCCGCTGCAGGAAGGTGGAGTAGATGGCCACCACGGGCTTTAGCCCGTTGACCGCCAGCCCGGCGGAGAAGTTGACGGCGTGCTGCTCGGCGATGCCGACGTCGAAAAATCTGTCGGGGTAGGCCTTGGCGAAGCCGCCGAGCCCCGTGCCGTCCGGCATGGCGGCGGTGATGGCCATGACCTTCTCATCGGCGGCGGCGACCTTCAGCATCGTCCGGCCGAAAACCTGGGAATAGCTCGGGACTCCGCTCTTGCGCCGCGGCTCGCCCGTGGCCGGGTCGAAGGGACCCGAGCCGTGAAACTTCTCCGGGTTGGCCTGGGCCGGGGGGTAGCCCCGGCCTTTCTGCGTGACGCAATGCACGAGGACCGGGCCGTCGTAGGTCTTGGCCTCGCTGAAGACTTCGATCAGGGACGGCAGGCTGTGTCCCTGAACGGGGCCGACGTACCTGATCCCGAGCTCCTCGAACACCAGGCCCGGGAAGAACGTCTTCTTGATGAGGTCCTCGAACGCCCGGCCGTATTTGATGACCCGGGGCCCGATGCCGGGGAAATCGAACGCCTGGTGCAGGGAGAGCGGCTCAA
>CAZFTV010000035.1:0-11342 GCA_964521765.1 uncultured Eubacteriales bacterium | reverse complement strand
TGGACTTGAGCATGAGCTTGGCGTGGTCCTTGATGCGGAGATAGTGCTGTCCCGAGGCGAGGTAAGTCAGGTACTTGGAAAAAGCGCCGACATTGGGCGATATCGACATCTCGTTGTAGTTCAAGACGATGATCAGTTTTTCCCTCAAGTGCCCGATCTGGTTCAGGGCCTCCCAGGCCACGCCGCCCGTCAAGCTGCCGTCGCCCACGACGGCCACGACATGGTGGCCTTCCTTTTTCCTGTCGCGGGAAACGGCCAGCCCCAGGGCGGCCGACAGGGCCGTCGAGGCGTGGCCGGTGTTGTAGGCGTCGAACTCGCTCTCTTCGCGGGCGGGAAAACCGCACAGCCCTTCGCTCTGTCTCAAGCGCTGAAAAGCCGCGCGGCGCCCGGTGAGGATCTTATGCGTGTAGCATTGGTGCCCCACGTCCCAGATGATCTTATCCCGCGGCGCGTCGAAAACATAATGAAGAGCCAGGGTCAGCTCCACGACGCCCAGGTTGGGCGAGAGATGGCCCCCGTTTTTCGAAACGACGTCCACGATCAGGGCCCTGATTTCTCCGGCCAGCCGCTCGAGGCCCCTGGTGTGAAGCTTCTTGAGATCCCGCGGCCCGTGGATGTTGTCGAGTATCCTGCTCATGGCTCTTCCCTCCGGACGGATCGAGCAGCCGGCCGGCCAGCCGGGCCAGGGCCTCGGAACGGAGAGGCAGGCCGTCCAGGGCCTCGATCGCCCGCTCGACGTGACGGCGCAGCCGCAGGCGCGACTCCGCTTCCCCGAACAGTGCGGTAAGGCTCGGCCGAGGGTTCGGCCGGCCCTGGGAGGATGGGGCGGGGGATGCATCCTGAAGGTCGTCCCTGAGCTGAAAAGCCGCGCCGACGTTGCGTCCGTATTCTGCCAGGGCCGCAAGCTGCGCCGCCGAGGCGCCGGCGAGCATCGCTCCGGCCTTGACCGCGGCGATGATCAGCCCCCCTGTTTTTTTCTCGGCGATCTCCAGGAGAGCCGCTTCGTTCAACGCCTCTCCGCAATAAAGGATGTCCCGGGCCTGGCCGTCGATCATGCCCTCCCCTCCCGCGCGGCGCCCGATTTCTTCGATGACCGAGGCCCTCCGCTCGGAATAGGGGGGGGCGAGCGGCGCGGCGGCCATGGCCTCGAAGGCCAGGGTCAGCAGGGCGTCGCCGGCCAGGATGGCGAGGCCTTCTCCGAACGCCTTGTGGCAGGACGGCCTCCCGCGGCGGATGTCGTCGTCGTCCATGGCCGGGAGGTCGTCATGAACCAGGGAATAGCAGTGGATGAGCTCCAGGCCGCAGGCAAAGGGCAGGAGCGGGGGGAGGCCGGCGCCCAGGGCTGTTCCGGCCGAGAGGAGAAGCAGGGGACGGAATCTTTTTCCCCCGTCGAGCACGGCGTGACGCATCGCCTGATAGAGACGGGAATCCCGGCCGCCGAGAAGGCGGCCGAGCTCCTCCTCCACGACGCGCTTGCGCTCCCGGAGCTCGTCATCGATCCGCATGGCCGTCAGAAAGGCAGCTTGCCTCCCCCTCCGGATTTTTTATCGTCCTCTTCTTCCTCTTCCTCGCCCTCGGCCTCCTCGTTCTCGTCCTCGAGCTCGAAGGCCTCGGTCTTGAGGCGTCCCTCTTCATCCTTGAGGAGGATCTCCACCTTCTTTTCCGCCCGGCCCAGCTCCTGGCGCAGGAAGCGGGCGAGCTTGATGCCCTTCTCGAAGAGCGCCAGGGATTCGTTGAGCGGCAGGTCCCCTTTCTCCAGCTTGCCGACGATCATCTCCAGGTCGGCCAGAGCCTTCTCGAAATTCTGAACGGCCATGTTCACTCCTTGTCAAGCCGCGACTCAATCGTCCGGGCCCGGTCGATGGTCTCGACCCGGCAGCCGAGTTCCCCCCTGAAAAACGACACGGCGAGTTCCTCCCCGGGCTGAACGTCTTCCGTTTTTCGGACCAGCTTCCGGCCGCCGTCCTTCCAACACAGGGCGTAGCCTTTCTTCAATATGGACAGCGGGCTGGCGGCGTCGAGGGACACCGACAGCCGTTCCCAGCGGCCGCGCCGCTCCCGGAGAAAGGAGGTCACGGCGTTGCGGGCTTTCTCCATGGCCAGGTCGAGGCGGGAACGGGCCTCGAGAAGGCTCCTCTGGCGCCGGCGAACGAACTCCAGGGCTTGCGTTTCGAGGTCGTCCACGCGCTGCGCCAGGGTGAGGATCATATCCTTGAAACCCAGGATAGCCCGGTGATGGGTCAGGCGGAACACGCGCTCGTTCCGGACCTGGAGAGCCAGGCGGAAATTTCTGACGAGCAGACCGGACAGGTTGTCGATCCGCTCCCGGAAGGATTCCTCTTTGTCGATGACCATCTCCGCCGCCACGGAGGGCGTGGAGGCGCGGACGTCGGCCACGAAATCGGCGATCGTGAAGTCCACCTCGTGCCCGACGGCGGAGATGACGGGCACCGGGCAGCGGAAGATCGCCCGGGCCACGGCCTCCTCGTTGAAGGCCCACAGGTCCTCGATCGACCCGCCGCCGCGGCCGACGATGAGGACGTCCACGTCGCCGCGGGAGCCGAAGTAGTCCAGGCCCTCGGCGATTTCCCGGGCCGCGCCTTCGCCCTGGACCTTGACCGGATAGAGGAGAATGCGAAGCGGGGCGAAGCGACGCCGGAGCGTGCGGATGATGTCCACCACGGCCGCTCCCCGCGGAGAAGTGACCAGCCCGATCGTCTTGGGCAACATGGGCAGTTTTTTCTTGCGGGCGGGGTCGAACAATCCCTCGGCCCGGAGCTTCTCCCTGAGCTGCTCGAAGGCGAGCTGCAGGGCGCCCTTTCCCTTGGGCTCCATAAGGTCGGCGATGAGCTGGTATTCGCCCCTCGGCTCGTAGACGCTGACCCGGCCGCGACACACGACCTGCAGGCCGTCCTTGGCCTCGAAACTCAGCTTCTGAGCTTCCCTCCGGAACATGACCGTCCGCAGCTGCGAACGTTCGTCCTTCAGGGTGAAGTACACGTGCCCCGACTGGTGGCGGTGGAAGTTTGATACCTCGCCCTCGACCCACAGCAACGGGAAGGCGGTCTCCAGGGCCAGTTTGACCATCTGGGTCGCCTGGGAGACGGTGAGGACCTTCGTCGAAGGAGCGGACCGGTCAGTCGCCATGCTTATCCTCGACCAGCAGCTCGCGGCTGACAGCGAGAGCCCGGCCGCTGTCGGCGGCGACCTCGACGAAAAAGGCCGCCAGCACCAGCCCGTCCCGGCCGGGTTCGAACCGTTGGGGGACGGAGGTCAGGAAACGGGCCAGGGCCTGCTCGGTGCGGATGCCGATGACCGAGCTGTAGCCTCCGGCCATCCCGGCATCGGTGAGGTAGGCCGTCCCGCCGGGCAGGATGCGCTCGTCGGCCGTGGGCACGTGGGTATGGGTGCCGATGACGGCCGACACCCGGCCGTCGAGGTGCCAGCCCAGGGCTTGTTTCTCGGATGTGGCCTCGGCGTGGATGTCCACAACAACCACGGATGTTTCCTGGCGGATCCTCTCCAGGGCTTCGTCGGCTACGCGGAAGGGGCAGTCGAGGGGTTCCATGAACACCCGGCCCTGAAGATTCAGCACGCCGACCTTGCGCCCCTCCCGGTCGGTGAAGACGCCGTAGCCGCGGCCCGGGTTTCCGGGGGGATAATTGGCCGGCCGCAGAAGCCGGGGTTCCCGGTCGAGGTAGGCCAGGGCCTCTTTTTTGTCCCAGATATGGTTGCCCGAGGTCAGGACATCGACCTGGGCCAGGAGCTCCCGGCCGATGTCCTGGGTCAGGCCCGCTCCGCCCGCCGCGTTCTCGGCGTTGGCCACGATGAACGACGGAGCGTGCTTCGCCGCGAGCTCGGGCAGGAAGCGGCGCAGCGCCTGTCGCCCCGGACGGCCGATGATATCTCCCAAGAACAGGATGCGGACGCTACCGGGCATACTCGACCGCCCTCATCTCCCGGATGACCGTGATCTTGATCTGGCCGGGATAATCCAGCTCGTTCTTGATCTTCTGGGCGATCTCCTTGGCGATAATGGCTGCGCGATCGTCCGAGATCTTATGGCTCTCGACGATGATCCGGATCTCCCGGCCGGCCTGGAGGGCGAACGACTTGGAGACGCCCTCGAAGGAGTTGGCGATGCCCTCCAGCTTTTCCAGGCGCTTGATGTAGGTCTCCAGGAGCTCGCGCCGCGCGCCGGGACGGGCGGCGGACAGCGTGTCCGCGGACTGGACGAGGACGGCCTCGATCGAGGGGAAGTCCACGTCGCGGTGGTGCGAGGCGATGGCCTGGACGACGGCCTCGGATTCCCCGTACTTCCGGGTCAGCTCGACGCTGAGCTCGGTGTGCGTGCCCTCCACTTCCTTGTCCACGGCCTTGCCGATGTCGTGAAGCAGGCCCGCCCGGAGGGCGACGTTGACGTCGGCCTTGAGCTCCCGGGCCATGACCGCCGCCAGGTAGGCCACTTCCTTGGAATGCTGGAGGACGTTCTGTCCGTAGCTCGTGCGGAACATGAGCTTGCCCAGCAGCTTGACCAGCTCGGGGTGCAGGCTCTGGAGGCGAAGCTCAAGGAGCACTGCCTCGCCCTCCTGCTTCATCTTGTCCTCGAGCTCGGCCTTGACCGTCTCCACGATCTCCTCGATCCGGGCGGGATGGATCCGCCCGTCGATGACCAGCTTCTCGATGGCCAGGCGGGCCATCTCCCGGCGGATGGGGTCGAAACTGGAGAGGATGACGGCTTCCGGGGTGTCGTCGACGATGATGTCCACGCCCGTGGCCATCTCCAGGGCGCGGATGTTGCGCCCCTCGCGGCCGATGATCCGGCCTTTCATGTCCTCCGAGGGGAGGTCGGCCACCGAGACCGTGGACTCGACGACGTGTTCAGCCGCCGAGCGCTGGATGGCCTGGCTGATGATCTCCCGGGCCAGGGCCTGACTCTTGCCGCGCGTCTCCTCCTCGATCTGCCGAAGGCGTTGGCCGGCTTCGAGTTTGGCTTCGTCCTCGATCTTGCGCACCAGCAGGTTTTTCGCTTCCTCCTGGGTCAGACCCGAGATCCGCTCGAGCTCCTCCATCTCCTGCTTGATGAGCTGGTCGATCTTCTGCTCGCGCGCTTCCATGTCCTTCTCCAGCTGGAAGACGTGCTTCTCCTTGACGGAGATATCCTTTTCCCTGCGCTCCAGGGACTGGATGCGGCGCTCCAGGTTCTCCTCTTTCTGAAGAAGACGACGCTCAAGGTCGTTGAACTTCCGCTGCTTGTCCCGCGCCTGCTGTTCGAGCTCGGCTTCCTTGGCCTGGAGCTTTTCCCGCGATTTGCCCTCCGCCTCCCGAACGACCTTCTCCGCGTCGCGCTTGGCCTGTTCGAGGAGGGCCACGGCCTCCTCCTTGGCCCGGAAAACGGAACGGGTGGCTGCGCCTTTGCGCAGGAGAATAAAAAAGTTGAGCCCTACCGACACGGCCAGCAGGGTTAAAGCAATTATGAGCAAAGAGTTCACGTCATCCACCTCCTTCTCAGGAGAGTCGGGAGAAGAGGAAAAGGAGGCCGGCTAGAGACCCCGGCGGGGACGGAAAGCCGCCCAGCCCGCTTCTAGGACGGAGAGCTCCTGCCTGAAGTCACCGGATTCCCGGCGCGCCGCGGCGGCGCCTACGTCCGCCGTTTTTCCGCCGGCGATTGCTATGTCGTCAAGAGGGTGTCTTGTGGCTTTTCGTGTATCCCTGATCATCTTGGGCAACTCGGTCCTCCAGGCTGTCGATCTCGTTCTCCATCCGGCTCAAGACCTCGTTCAGTTGATCCAACTCCTTCCGGCAGAGAAAACAATCATCGGCGATGTTCAGGGCCGCGAGCACCGCGACCTTGAGCGTGTCGGAAGACTTGGATTTATCGGCGATATCCCGCATTTTCTGATCAACGAACGCGGTCAACCGGCCGATGTATTGTTCATCCTCTTCTCCTTTGACTCTAATCCTGTATCGTTGTCCAAAAATTTCGATCTCGATGATTTTGTCGTTCATAACCCCAGTTGATCGACCTGCTGGATGAGGGCTTCGATCTTCTCCCTAAGAACGGCCCTCTCCTCCTCCTGGCGCTTCAGGCTCTCGTCCAGGCGGCCCGCCTTGCGGATGGCTTCCTCGGCCTCCCTCTTCTCAGCCCTGAGCTCTTTGTTCTGCTCTTTGAGCCTGTCGTTTTCCGCGCTCAGTTTTTTAACGATTTCAACAACTTGGGTAATCTTGCCTTCCAATATCTTAATTCTTTCCAGTTCGGTTGTCAATTTTCCCCCCCTCACGCAATTCTATCTTTAAAACCGACCGGAGATGGCCGACGATCCGATCCTGGAGCTTGTCCACCTCTCCGGACTGGAGCGTCGAGCTCAGGTTCCGGAACAGGAAACGAAAAGCGAGGCTGACATGCCCGGCCGGAAGCGAGGCGCCGGCGAACCGGTCGATGAGCTGGATGCTTTCCAGGTTCGGCAGGGCCAGCTTGTCCAGCTCGTCCTTTATCTCCTGGAAACCGGTCGATTCCTTGACCAGGAAAGCCAGGTCGCGGACCACCCCGGGAAACCTGGGAACAGGCGAAAAACGGAAGGCCTTGGGCGTCTTGGCGAAGAGCGTATCGAGCTCCAGCTCGGCGTAAAAGACGCCCTCCTTGATGCCGTAGGCATCCAGGACCCGGCCGTGGAGACGGCCCAAGTTGCCGATATGATCCCCCTTGTAATACAGGGCCAGGGCCTGACCCTCCACGAAGAACGGATGCTCCTCGAGTTCGAAGCGGAAAGGCTCGCAGCGCATCTGGCTCAAGAGAGCCTCCAGGGCTCCCTTGACATGGAAAAAAACCGTCTCCTCGGGCCGCTCCACCCAATGCAGCCCCCCCCGCCGTCCCATGGCGGCCAGCCCCAGGGCGGACACTTCCCGATGGGTCTCCTCCTCCTGGAAATACACATGGCCGACCTCGAAAATCTGAAGGCCTTCCATCCCGCGGTTCAGGTTCCAGGCGATCGTGTCCAGGAGCCCGCCGAGGAGATTCGTCCGTAGCTGGGAAGCCTTGGAGGAAACGGGGTTCCTGATGTCCAGCGGCCGGCGGGCCGTTCCGAGGATTTTCTGGCGCTCGGGGTCGGCGAAGCTGTAGGTTAAGACCTCGTCGAAACCCTGCTGCAGCAGAACCTGCCGGACCCTCTCCTGCTTGCTCTCCTCGGCCGCCGCGCGCTCGATGACTTTCAGGGGCGGGGCCAGGGAGGGGATCCTGTCGTAGCCGTAAAAGCGCGCGATCTCCTCGATCAGGTCGGCTTCGCGCTCGATGTCCACGCGGAAGGACGGAGCCTTGACCAGCCAGGACTGCCGGGGCTGGGCCCGGAGCTCGAACCCGAGGGCGGCGAGGAGGTTCTGGATATAATCCGCGTCGATGGCGACGCCCAGGAGCTCTGTGACCCGCTTCTGCCGCAGGCGGCACTCGCGGCTCTTGCGGGGCTTGGGATAGATGTCCGCCATGTCCAGCGTAGACCGTCCCCCGAAAGCGGACAGGAGCGAAGCCGCCAGGCGCGCGGCCTGGGGAGGGAAGCAGACGTCGGTTTCCCGCTCGAAGCGGTAGGAAGCGTCGGTCTGGAGGCCGAGCGCCTTCGAGGTTTTGCGCACCGAGGCGGGGTTGAAGTGGGCGCTTTCAATGAACACGTGACGGGTGGATTCGCTGACCGCGGTCTCCTGGCCGCCGATGACGCCGGCCAGGGCCACGGGCCGGGATTCGTCGGCGATGACCAGCATGTCCGGCTCGAGGGCCAGGTCGCGGCCTTCGAGGCTCGCCAGGCGTTCGCCCTTGCGAGCGCGGCGGACGATGACCTTGCGGCCGGCCAGCTTCTCCAGGTCGAAGAAATGGACGGGCTGGGCCGTGGAAAAGAGGATATAGTTGGAGACGTCCACGACGTTGTTGACCGGGTTCAGGCCCATGGCCGAGACCCGCCGCCGGAGCCACTCGGGGGAGGGCCCGACGCGGACGTCCCTGACGACGAGGCCGCAGTATCGGGGACAGAGTGTTTCGTCCAGGACCTGGACGTCCACGGCCTCCGATGTTTTTTCCTCGAGCTCGCTCAGGGACGGGGCCGGCGTCTTCAGGGGACGCCCCAGCATGGCCGCGACCTCGCGGGCCATTCCCAGATGGCCGAGCGTGTCGGGCCGGTTGGCGTAGGTCTCGACATCGAGGATGACGTCCCCGTCCCTCTCCTCAATGGATTCGGCCACCAGTCCGATCATCGTCAGCCGCTCGCGGAGCTCGGACGGAGGGAGCCCCGCGTCCACGTAGTCCTTGAGCCAATCCAAGCTGATCTTCATTTGTTTCGGAACTGGCGGATGAAGCGCATATCGTTCTCGTAAAACTGCCTCATGTCGGGAATCTGGTAGGCGAACATGGCCGTTCGCTCGATGCCCATGCCGAAGGCCCAGCCCGAGTACTTTTCCGGGTCGATGTTGACATTTTTCAGGACCTGAGGGTCCACCATGCCCGCGCCCAGGATTTCCTTCCAGCCCGTGCCTTTGCAGACGCGGCATTCGGCGTCCCGGCCTCGGCAGACCAGGCATTCGATGTCCACTTCCGCCGAGGGCTCGGTGAAGGGGAAGAAGCTCGGCCGGAAACGGATCTTGAGCTTCTCGGAAAACAGCCTGCGGAGAAAATACTCCAGCGTCCCCTTGAGGTGGGCGAACGTCACTCCTTCGTCGACGAGCAGCCCCTCCACCTGGAAAAACATCGGCAGGTGGGTGGGGTCGGGCGTTTCCTTGCGGAAAACCCGGCCGGGGTTGATCATGCGGATCGGAGGCTTCTGCTTCTCCATGACCCGGATCTGCACGGGCGAGGTATGGGTCCGCAAGAGAAGGCCTCCGGCCAGATAGAGCGTATCCCAGTCGTCCCGGGCGGGGTGGTCGATGGGGAAATTCAGCGCTTCGAAGTTGTAGTAGTCGGTCTCGACCTCGGGCCCTTCCTCGACGCTGAACCCCAGGGAGACGAAGATGGCCTCGATCTGTTTCAGAAAAACCCGGACGGGATGAGGGCAGCCGGGAAGCCTCTGAAGCCCGGGGAGCGTCCAGTCCATGGACGGCGGCCGTTTGTCCGCGGAGCGCAGTCCCGACTCCAACCTCCGCAGCGCGTCCTCGACTTCAGCCTTGAGGGCGTTGACCAGCCGTCCGGCTTCCGGACGGTCCTCGTCCGGCAGGGCGGCCAGCCCGGCCATCAGCCGGGTCAGGGCGCCGGACTTTCGGCCCAGGAACTCGAGCCTGAGCTCCTCCAGGGCCGCGGCGCTCTTGACGCGGCGGCCGGCTTCTTCAAGCCTCAGGCGGAGCGCCCCGGCTTCCGCCTGGAAGGACTCCCTAGACGACTGCGGCATTCTTGGCTTTTTGGACGAGGTGGCCGAAGACCTGGGGCGAGCCGACGGCCAGCTCGGCCAGGACCTTGCGGTCCAGGAGAATGTTGAGCTTCTTGAGGCCGCTCATGAACCGGCTGTAGGTCAAGCCGTTGGCCATGGCCGCCGCCTTGACGCGGATGATCCACAGGCTCCTCATGTCGCGCTTCCTGGCGCGCCGGTCACGGTAGGCGTAAGCCAGGCCTTTTTCCACGGCCTCCTTGGCCGTCCGATAGTTGCGGCTCTTGGCGCCCCGATATCCCTTGGCCAACTCCAGGTACTTGGAGCGCCGCTGTCTCTTCTTGGTGCCCCTTCTGACTTTCGACATATCGATCTCCTTTAGGGTGAATGGTCGACTCGGTGTGAGGACGGGGGATCCCCCCTCCGGCCCCCCGGCTAGAATTCGTAGGGCAGCATAGCCTTGACCGTTTTCCGGTCGGCTTTGCTGACGAGGGCCTTGCGGCCCAGGTTCCTCTTCCGCTTGGAAGCCTTCTTGGTCAGGATGTGGCTCTTGAACGCCTTGCTATGCGTTATCTTTTTGCCGGCCGTGACCTTGAACCTCTTGCGGGCTCCCCGGTGGGTTTTTAGCTTTGGCATCTTTTCCTCCTGATTTGGCCGGAACAAGGAGAGCCGAAACCGACCAGTCCTGCTTCCGGGTGTCCCCGTCCTGGCGGCCGGCCTCCTTCGTGTCTCCCATGACCCGCTGCAGGACCTGAAGGCCCAGCTCCGGACGCGACCGCTCCCGTCCCCGCAGCAGAACGGTGATCTTGACCTTGTTCCCCTCTTCCAGGAAGCGATGAACATGCTTGATCTTGAAGGTGTAGTCGTGGATGCTGATCTTGGGCCGGAACTTGATCTCCTTGATCTGGATCTGCTTCTGATGCTTCTTGGCTTCATGGTCCCGCTTGTGAAGCTCGTAGAGGAACTTGCCGTAATCCATGATCCGGCACACGGGGGGGTCGGCCTGGGGAGCGATCTCCACCAGGTCCAGGCCGCGCTGCCGCGCCTGGGCCAGGGCTTCGGGAACGGAAACCAAGCCCAGCAATTTCTTGTCCTGGTCGATCAACCGGACCTCCCGCGCGTGTATCATTTCGTTAAGGCGATGGGGCTTGGCCTTGGACGGGGGAATGTAAGGTTGTCTGCGAATGGACGGCCTCCTTTACATGTCGACGGTCTGGGATTTATTGTCGATGATTTTCCGGACTTTTTCAAGAAAGGAAGAGACGGTCAAGACCCCCCGGTCGCCTTGGGTGTGAACCCTCAGGGACACGGTATCCTCGGCCGCCTCCCTGTCGCCGACGACGAGAATGAGCGGGATCTTGTGGGTCTCGGCGTCCCGGATCTTATAGCCGACCTTTTCACGGCGGTTGTCCACCTCGGAGCGCAACCCCGCGGCCAGGAGCCGGGCGTCGACCGTCCCGGCGTAGGCTTCGTGCCGCTCGGCGATAGGCAGGATGCGGGCCTGGACCGGAGCCAGCCACAGGGGGAAGGCGCCGTTGGTGTGTTCGATAAGGACGCCGAAGAACCGCTCCAGGCTGCCGAGGAGCGCCCGGTGGACCATGTAGGGCCGGTGCTCTTTCCCGTCCTCCCCGACGTAGGTCATGTCGAACCGCTCGGGGATGTTGAAGTCGAACTGGATGGTTGTGCACTGCCACAGGCGGCCCAGGGCGTCCTTGATCTTGATGTCGATCTTGGGGCCGTAGAAGACCGCCTCGCCCTCCATCCGCTCGTAGGCCAGGCCGCGCGAGGCGAGGGCCTTGACGAGCGAGGCCTCGGCCTCGCGCCACATATCGTCGGAGCCGGCGTATTTGGCCGGGTTGCGCGGGTCGCGGACCGAGAGGTCGATCTTGTTGTCGGTGAACCCGAAGTCGGCCAGGATGGATATCGAGAAGTCCAGCACGCGCAGGATCTCGTCCTCGATCTGGCCTGGCGTGCAGATGATGTGGGCGTCGTCCTGGGTGAACCCCC
>CAZFTV010000034.1:2306-13037 GCA_964521765.1 uncultured Eubacteriales bacterium | reverse complement strand
TCCCTCTGTGGCCGGATGTTCGATGACGCCCTGGATGAACATGTTCGGCTTGAGAAGGCCGGCGCGGTTGTCGACCTCGAGCCGGACCTTCAGCGTCCGGAGCTCGGCGTCCACAACATCGCCGACATAGAGGATCCGGGCCGGAAAGTCCCGGCCGGGGAACAGCGTGCTCTGAATGCTGACCCGGCTTTCCCTTCTCAGGACGGGGATGTCTTTTTCGGGGACATCGAGGCGCGCCCATAACGTCCGCAGGTCGGAGACGGTGAGCAGGATTTTCTGGGGCTCGACGGCATCGCCCACGACTGCGCTGCGAAAGATGACCGTCCCGGCCAGCGGGGCGAGGAGAGACAGGTTGGGGTCGGCCACCTCGCACTTGTATTCCTGGGATTCGACGAGGCGGCATTTCTCGACCAGCTTGTCGATCTCTTCGTGAGTCAGGCCCAGGGAGTGGAGCCGGGATCCCAGGGCTCCGTATTCAGCGGCCAGCTTTTCTTGCTCGGCCCGGCGCCTCTGGTATTCCTTCTCCTCGATGGCCTTGGCCTGCCACAGGGAATCGGCCCTTAGATACTCTGCCCGGCCCAGGTTGTATTTCGCCCGCGCCTGCAGGAAATCGGCCTGGACCTGCGCGAAGTCCGGAGAGTTGACGACGAGGAGCGGTTGTCCTTTACGGACGGCGTAGCCAAGGTCGACGGCCAGGGAGGCGACCTGGCCGGCGACGAAGGAAGACACATGGGCCGTCCTGTTCTCATTGAGGGCGATCACGCCGGGGACGGTGATCCGGGCGAACAGCTTTTGCCTGCGGACAGGCCCGACCTTCAGTCCCCAGGCCTTCTGCCTGTCGGGCGGCACCATGAGCTCGGGGTGTTCATGGGCCGTCCCCTCTCCGGCGCTATGCCCGCCGGAGCTGTTCATGGTCGCTTCGTCCGGAGCATGCTTTTCCGCGGCGGATTCCGGCCCCCGGCTGCAGGAGACGAAAACCGCGATCACGATCCCCGCTCCCGCGAGCGAGAAAAACCCTTTCATCTCTTTGTTCATCGTATCGGCACTCCCGCCGCTTTTTCCAGGGCGGCCATTTCCGTGTTCCAGGCGAGAAGCGCCCGGAGGTAATCGCCGAGAACGTTGTTGTAGGTCCTCTGGGTGTCCAGAAATTCCAGGAGCGAGATCTCCCCTTCCCGGTAGCTGACTTCCGCGATCTCGAGACTCTGCTCGACCTCATGGAGAAGGGCGTCGTTGAACACGGCCAGCGTCTCCCCGGCCAGGCGGACACGGCGCAGGCTGTCGCGGATCCCGCCTGCGAGTTCGAGGCGGACGGCGGCGGGCTCCCTTTCGCCCTTGAGGGAGAGACTTCGGGCCTCGGCCAGTTCCCGGCTCCTGAAGTTCCAAAGGGGAACGGACAGTCCGAACTGCACTCCGCGATTCACACCGTCCAGCCCCGAATCGTTGAATCCCTTGAGCGTCAGGTCGGGAAGACGCTGCGCTCTAATGAAGCTGACGTTGCTTCGCGCTCGCTCGAGGAGCCGCCTTTGCTCCTGGACGAGCGGGTGCTCCGCGAGGGCGCGGTCGACCAGGCTTTCATCGTCCCGTGGGACGGGGAGAAAATTCAATTCTCCGGTCACGGTGAAATCGGGCGGCAGGGCGCCGCCCAGCAGGATGTTCAATTCTTCCCGGGCTTGTTCCAGCTCCGCCCGGAGCGCGGCCTGCTCCTTCTCGGCCTGGAGGGCTTCCACCAGAAGTTTGACCACGTCGAGGGGCTTCGTTTCGCCCAACTCGGCGCGGACTTCGATGAGGCGGTGCATCTGTCGAACGGAGTCCGCGATTTTTTTCAGAAGCGCTTCTCTCTTCTCCAGGAAGAGGATGTTATAAAAGCAGCTCTTGATATTATAGGAGGCTTCGAGGACTTGAAGAGCATGGGCCTGCCGCGACCCCTCCCATTCCAGTCTGGACATGGCGACGCGGTGTCGGCGCTTGATGGGATTCTCGACCAGCTGCGAGACGGCGAATCCGAACGTATCCCGGCTTATGAAGCGGTCGTGGGACTCGGCGCGGCCGAGATGGAATTCAAGCTCAGGGTTGGCGAACAGCCTGGCGGCGCGGTAGGCGGCCTCCCGGGCCTCCGTTTCAAACGCGGCGGCCGTAACCCGCGGATTCCTTTCCAGCCCCAGACGGAGGAGGTCTTCCAGGGAGTAAACGGAACCCTTGTCTTGCGCTGCCGCGACGCCCGCGGCGCAAATCCCGCAGAGGACGATGATTCCAAGGGCTTTGACGAGGGGAACGGTTTCTTTTCGGCCCATGTGCCTTTCCTCGGGACCGCCATATTATAGCCGAATCCGCCGTAAACGACGCGGATTTCGTCCAGCCCCTGCCGTCTGATGCGGAAACGGCCGCCCTCGCGAACCCGGCCCGCCCGAATTCTCGGGCCGGCCGCTTTTCTATGTTCTCCGACCAGCTTCCAAACCGGTCAGTCTTCCTTGAGCGTCACGGTCCAGCGCTTCTCGGCGGCGACGAAGGTCCTAAGGCGCTCGAGCGTCTCCCCGCTCCAGCGGCCCTCGGCCAGCGCCCTCTCCAGGGCGAATGTGTCGAGCGTCGCGACCTCGTCCCACACGCCGAGCGCCCGGAGCGCGCTCTCTAGGGCTTCCCTCTCCGCGGTCCCCTTGGCCGGCGAAATGATTTTTTCTTTTCCCGCAACGCGGAGCTTCGCGTCCGACCCGGCGATGACCTGAACATCCTCTTTCTCGGCGAAGGCGACGGCCGCTTCCCGCAGCTTCTCGAGCTCTTTCTCGACGACTTCTTTCTCCGCCTCAAGCGCCCGCCTCTTCCGCCAGCGTTCGGCGTAGGCGTCGACGATCCTGACGCCGGGCTCGTTTTCCCATTCGTTCTCGGGCAGGCCGCCGACCTTGACCAGGTGTTTTTTTTCGGGGCAGATGTCCCAGTAGGAGCACCAGTCGCAGAGCGCGCCCGGCGTGGGCGCGAACTCCGCCTCGGCCCCGACGCGGTCGATGAGGCGCATCGTGTTCTCCTTGAGCTCTTCGAGCTGCTCCGGAGTCCGCGACGAGCGCATCTCCATGCCGAAGGCGACATAATGCCAGATGAGCCGGACCTCCCTGTCCCCGGCCTCGGGCCAGAGCTTCTGGACGCCGACCTGGTAGACGGCCAGCTGGCGGTCGGTGTCGAACTTCGACTGTTCAGGGAGGGTCCCGCTCGCCTTGTAGTCGTGGATCTCGAACGCTCCGTCCGGCGCCCGCATCAGCCGGTCGATGACGCCCTTGAACCCGTAGCGCCCCTCCGCGTCGAGCGGAAAACGGATCATGCGCTCGAGGCCCAGCACATGCCCCTCGTCGAAGGGGTGGTGCCGGCGGTAGTAATCCTCGACGCAGCGGCGGCCGAGGAGCCGGTATTCGTCCGCGGTGCGGCCTTCCTTTCTTATCCTCACAGCGGCGTGCCACTTGTCCGCCCAGGCCTTTTCGTAAAAAGCCAGGAGCTCCTCGAGGGGCACGACGCGGAATTCGCGCTCCTTGTAGAGAAATTGCATGGTCTCGTGAAACCGGGAGCCCAGGAAGGCCTCGACGCCCTCCTCGTAGCGCCTCAGCCGGTCCACGTAAACGAACTTGTATTGAAGCGGACACGTCTCGTATTTTTCGAGCTGCGAGTGGGAATATTCGCGCATCTCTTCTCCTTATTCCTTCCCATGCCGAAGGGGCGTGTCGGATTCATCTCCCCTGAACCGCTGAACCGGTCTGCGACTTTTGACGATAACATTATAATGCCTCCCCCGGGCGACAAACAGTCATGAAAAGAATATTTTTGTTTCTCCGGGAGGCAATCCTTATTAAAATAGATCTCACAGAGCCCATTTCCACGGAGGCAACGATGTCTGTGGCCAAAGCCAGGATAAAACCCGTGCCGGGTCGAAATCTTCTGCAATATGCAATGAACGTCCTTATTGCAACCGCAATGATTTTTCCGATTGCGGCGGCCGGCGCGCAAACCGCGGCCGGGGCACAAACAACGGAAGCGCAACAAACACAAACCGATTCCGCGCTCCCTGCCCTTTCCCCCGCCCAGGTCGATGAAATCGACAAGATCTTCGCGCCGTTCGTCAAGCCGGGATCGCCGGGGTGCTCGCTGGCCGTGCTCAGGGACGGCCGCATCGTCTTCGCCCGGGGCTACGGCTGGGCCAACCTGGAATACGACGTGCCCATAACGCCCGCGACCGTGTTCGAGTCGGGCTCGGTGGCGAAGCAATTCACCGCCGCCGCGATCCTCCTCCTGGCCTCCGAAGGCAAGCTCAGCTTGGACGACGATGTCCGCAAATACGTCCCCGAGGTGCCCGACTTCGGCCGCACGATCACCCTCCGCCATCTCCTGACCCACACCAGCGGACTGCGCGACCAGTGGAACCTTCTCAGCGCCGCCGGACGGCCGACCGGCCTGGCCGTCCACACCATGGAAGAGATCCTCGACCTCGTCAGCCGCCAGAGCGAGCTCAATTTCATGCCGGGCGACGACTACCTCTATTGCAACACGGGCTATGCCCTGGCCTCCTGGGTCGTGAAGCGCGCCTCGGGCCGGACGCTGGCTGAGTTTTCCCGAGAGCGCATCTTCAAGCCGCTGGGCATGAACCTCACACAGTGGCGAGACGACTTCACCGCCGTCGTCAAGGGCCGGGCCACGGCCTACTCCACGGACCGGGAGGGTCGCTTCCACCAGAACATGCCCTTCACCATGGTCTACGGCAACGGCGGCCTGCTGATAACGGCCTCCGACCTCCTCCTCTGGGCGGAGAACTTCTGGAACCCGCGCGTCCTCGGCCGCGAGGCGCTCGACGAGATGGAAACGCCGGGCCGGCTCAACGACGGCACGACGCTCCCCTACGCCCTCGGCTTGCGCCGGGAGACCTACCGGGGATTGAGCGAGGTCAGCCACGGAGGCTCGACAGCCGGCTACCGCGCCTTCCTCACCCGGTACCCCGACCCGCATACGGCCGTCGCCCTGCTCAGCAACCTCGGCAGCGTGAGCCCGGCGCAGCTCGCGCAGAAGGTCGTCGACGTCGTCCTGGCCGGGCGATTCAAGGACGCGCCCAAGCCGCTCCGCTTCCCGGTTACGGCCGCCGAGCTCAGACAAAAAACGGGACTGTTCATCAACCCGAAAAACGAGGCGGTTATCAAGCTTGAGTACAAAAACGGCAAGCTCGTCCTGGTCGAGGGACGGCGCGAGCGGGAGTTCATCCCTGTCGGCAGGCGACGGTTCCTCACCGCGGACGCCGGCGTATTCGTCTTCGAGCCCGCCGCGGGGGAAACGCCCGACCGCTGGCGCCACATTCCGCCCGGAGGAGATCCGGCCTCGACCTACGCGCGCGCGACACCGGCGCGGCCCGCCCCCGAAAAGCTCGCCGAATACACCGGCCGTTACTTCAGCCCTGAGCTCGATGTGCACTACGCCCTCGAGGTCGAGGGCGAGCTGCTGGTCATGAGCCGCAGGCCGATGACGACGATCGTCCTGGAGCCGACCGACGAGGACGGGTTCATGAGCGAGACCGGGTCGGTCCAGGTGCGTTTTCAGAGGGACGAGGAGGGCCGGGTCGAGGGCCTGACTCTCAGTTCCGGCCGGGTCATCCGGCTCAGATTCTTGCGCACCTAAGACGGCTCCCCCGGCCGGCGGACGCTCACAACGGCGCTGCGGCGATGACCCAGATTTCCTCACTCCCGGGTTTGTCCGGCTCGATGAGCTCCACGGAAAATCCGGCCGTTTTCAGCGCAGCCAGCAAGTCATCGGCCGGGCGATAATACGCTCTGCGTCCGGCCCGTTTCAGCCTCCAGCCTTCAAGACGCCTCAACCAAGAGGAATTTTTAGGCCGGGGGACGGTAGCCCGTATCACCAGCCGGCCTCCGGGCTGGAGGCGCCCGGCCAGGCCGGACAGGGTGTTCTGGAGATCCCCGGGCGACAGTTGATGGATGACGTCGAGCATCAAGACCGCTGCCCATCGGCCCTCCGGGAGCGGGAGGTCCGGAGCCTTGCCTTCTGTAACCGTGCCGCGCGAGCCGAAGACGTGGCGGGCCACGCCCAGCCGTTTGACGTCCGGTTCCAGGCCGTGAATCCGCAACCGGGGAAATTGCGCCAGCAGCCAGGCGCCGGGAACTCCGTAGCCGCTCCCGATATCGAGCACCGTCCCTTCCTGCGGAACAAAATCCCGAAGCCTGGGGATCATCGGGTCGAGGAGCATTTTGAAGCGGGCGAACTGCCGGGGATAAACCTCCAGGTGCCGGTAGCGCCGCATGACCCGCGACCGCAGGGCGCGCCCCGAGACGGATTCCTCCGGGACGGGCCACGGCCGGTCGCGCAGGACCCGGCGGAGCAGGGGCGGCAGGAGAATGAACGCTCCCAGGGCCGAGTAGCCGATGGCCAGGAGTCCGGTCAGCCCGATGCTGTGCAGGAGGACGTGGCGGCTGACGGCGAGAGCGCCGAATCCGATCAGGGCGGTGGCCGCGGACAGAAATACGGCGTTGCGGAAGAGGGCCAGCGCGGGATGCCGCTCATCGAGGTACCGTTGGTAGCTGCGCGTGAAAAATATGGCGAAGTCGCTTCCCATTCCCGGAATGATGATCGCCACCGCCAGACCGGGGATGTTCAAGGGCTGCCCCAGAAGGTTGAGGGTCCCCAGCGTGCAGACCAGGGCGAAGACCGTATGCCCGAGCACCAGCGAGGGCAGAGTCAGCTCGCAGAAAAAAACCAGGAGCACCAGGGCCAGCCCCCCGATGCAGATCAGCAGCATGCGGAAAAACCCGTTGACCAGAAGGCCGGCGAAACGGTCGGCGAATAGGCCGTAATCCAGGACGCGGATTCCGGGGAGAGCCTTGGCCTCGAGGAAAAACGCCTCCCTGTCGAAGTCCGGACCGCTGACCACCGGGCTGAGAGACATCCACTTCGCGCCGTCGCGGGACTGAGAAACGCCCATCAGGGGCATGAGCTCCTCCGGAAAGAGGGGCGCATCCTCCGGAGGTTGATCCAGCGAACGGAAGAAGGGCTCAAACGCCCCTGCGGAGAACCCGTATTCCGCCTGGATGCGGCGGAAATCCCGGCGCAGGGATTCGACCCGCTCAGAAGTCCAGAAACTCCGCCAGGCCGCCCCGCGGCGGGCCGCCGCCTCCGGGCCGGGAAAGACAAGCGCCGGGGTGAACGCCGCCGAAATTTTTCGGGCCTCCGTCTGTTCCCGTAGAAAGAACGACAACTCATCCGACCTTTGCTGCATCTCCCGGAGGGAATCTCCCTCCACCATCAGGAAAACGCTCCGGATGACATCCCCCCAGGTCCTACTGAACTGCTCCTCGGACTCGCGCGTTTCGGGCGAAACGGTGTTCAGGGCTTTCAAATCTCCCTGAAACCGGGGTTTGGCAAAGACGGCCAAAACAACGAAGAGAAGCACGCCCGCCAGGGCGGCCGCCCGGCCGTTTCCAAGGGCCCGGAGCGAGGTCGCGGATTCCAAACGAAAAAAACGCCGGCGCCGGGCCGGAGCCATGGAGGAGAAAACCAGGGGGAATACCAGATGGACGAATAGGAAAGCATAGAACACGCCCAGGGCGGCGAAAAGGCCCAGCTGTCTCAGCACGGCAAAGCCGCTGAACTGCAGGGCCAGAAAGGAGCCGACCGTGGTCAGGGTGGACGCCAGGCTGACCACCCACACGGAACGGGAGGCTTCCCAACCCGTGGTCTCCCGCTCGCGGTCGAGAAAAATCAGGTAGGCGATGCCCTGGTCTACGGCGATGCCGATCAGCGCGCCGCCGAATCCCAGGGCCAGTATCGAAATCGACTTGTGAAACAGGGACAGGGTGAAGAGGGACAGCAGGGTGCCGGTCAAAGCCGGCGCCAGACAAAGCAGCCCGAGCTGGGGACGCGGAAAGACAAAAAAAAGGAGCAGGGCGATGCCCGCCAGAGAAATCCAGGCCGCCCGCCGGGCGTCCGTCCGCGAGTAGTTCTCGTTGTCCAGGGTGTTGCGGAAGGCCCCGACGGAGCGGACGCGGATGTTCCTTCCCCGGAACACCGCCTCCCCGGTCAGGGAATCCGTCGCCGCGTCGACCGCCGCGGCCAGACGGCTGGCGAAGACGGTGTCTGTGCTCGGCGAATCCGGCTGCGCCGGGAGAAGCAGATGCCGATCGTCGGCGCTGAGAACATGCCCCTTGAATATCCGCGCCTCCGCGCCGGGCAGGAGCATGCCCAGCCGGGCGAGGACGATATTCCTCAACCCCAGGGGGTCGCGGGCAATGACTCCCGCCTGGCCGATGCCCTCCAGCCTTTTGAGCAGGGCGGCGTTTTCCTCGAGCGTGCGACGGATGCTCTCCGCGGACAGAAGCTCCGCCACCCGGCCTCTCAGTTCCTGTTCCTCGAAGAGCCAGGGGAGATGGCTCGCCACCGTAAGAAGCAGCCGGGCAAACCCCTCCCCGTACTGCCGGGTCCCCACCGAGCGGAAGAGTCCGCTATCCTCAAGCTTCGCTCTCAGCAGCTCCGCCGCCGCGACCAGGATGTTCGGGTCGGCCTCGCCGGAGGCGAAGCTGAGGTCCAGGTAGACGGAGTCGAGGACGTCGTGATGGCTGAGCACATAAACGGTGTCGGCGATCGCCGGGTCCTGAGCCGGCAGGCCGGCGATCACGTCGGAGTCCAGCTTGATGCGCGACTGAACGACGTAGGCCAGCGCCACGACGGCCGCGGCGACGATGACGGCCGTCGGCCATCTCACGCCGCTCGTCTTCAAGAGGATTTTTTTCATCATAAGAAGATGCTTCCGGGCCCGGCGCTCAGCGAAAAGGCAGGAATAGAAGAAGATAGACGCTCCAGCGCGAACCATAAGCGGGAGGAAGGCCCTTGACCGCATAGGAAATCACGCCCTGGATGTACGACTGCCAGGGACCGATTGTGGCGAAATCGAACTCGAGGCCGTGCAGGTCGAAGGTTCGGCCTTCCGCGGACGGCTCCGTGCATCTCGAGAAGCTGTAATAGGCGTCCATCCTGATGAAGTCAAACACCGTGAACCCCAGGTTCAAGCCGGCGGCGCCGATTTTGCTGAGCGATACGGTGCCGCTGGGAATGCCGCGGATTTTCGGAGTCGACATCACCGAGGGCTGATAGCCGGCCAACCGGTCCAGGTCAGCGCCCGTGTAGTAGGCCAGATCAAAACCCAGTCTCGTGAAGCTGTTTAAGTAGAACTGCTTGCCGAGCTTGGCATAGGCTCGCTGGTAGGATTTCTTCTGGGCCTCCTCGTTTTCAGGCGGCCCCCACGGCTTCCAGCCCAGGCGCCGGCAATGGGCCAGCTCAAAGGAGGCCAGGTAGCCGTTGTGGGAATACTCGAGCGAGATGTTGGGGTTGATCGTGAAACCGTTCCTCGGCAGCGCGAAATCGTCGGAGGTGGACTTGGCGGCCGCAAACATCTCCAAGGTGACGTAGGTCGAGACGTTGAGGGACAGGCTGACGACAGGCTGCCAGCGCAGGCGGGCGCCCAGGCTTTCGGAGAAGGAGTAAAGGCTTTCGCCCTCCGCCTCGACCCCGCCCCGGAAAACCCGGTCATGGCGCGGCAGCGCGGAGAGGAAAACATCGGCGCCGTAGGTCCAAAAATTGTTCCTGGATTTTTGAGTGTAATTGACCGCCACGATCGGCCCGGCCCAGAAGCCCGACAGCTGGCCGTTGGTGCCGAGGAAATTGCTGTCGATGGCGCTGGCGCCCACGATGGGCAGCGGAAAGCTGAACGTGCCGTCGTAGATCGTGCCGAGGATGAGGGACCAGACGAAGGTGTCCACCTTTTCCACGGCCCGGCGCACCTCGTTTTTGTCCTTGACGAACTCGCGCAGGCCCGAAGCCGTTTCCACGAACATCGGCCGAGGACCGTGGAAGGCGCTCTCGAGGTCCGCCCGGTAACCGCTCCCGTTAAGGGACATGTTCTTGAAACGGTACCTCCGCTCCAATAGAAACTCCCGGCCCGCGACGAGGACCTTCTGATCGACATCGCTGCGGACGAGCACGTTGATGTCCTCGCCCTCCGGTCCTTTCACCAGGTCGAAAGACTGCACTTCCCTGTTGCTGGTGATGCTCCCGGAGCTGTTGGCCTGGACCAGTATCATCCGGACCCTGCGGAATGAAGTTTTATCGATCCAGATCTTGCCCGAGAACAAAGACTCCCGGGCTTCCGGGCGGGGCCTGAAGGAGATGGCGTAGCAGGCCCTGCCGTCGACCGGCTCCGTTCCGTCGAGGGCGTAGACATAGTTCTCCACCAGCTTCAACTCCAGGGGCTGGGCCACAATTTTGTCCGGCTCAATCTGCGGCAGGGGGAACGTCTGGTTTCGCTTGATTTCTATGCCGTTGAGGTATTGAGCGGTCTGCTCCCAGTACCGGGAGCCGTCGCTGTTCCAGAAATAGCGGAAATGCAGGGAGACGTCGAACCCGGAGCCCAATCCGGGAGGCTGAAAGTGCATGTCCATTTCGGCGGAGGCCGTATAATGCCGGAGCAACTGTCTCTGCCGGGAATGATATTGCTGCCAGCGGGCGATGATTTCGGCGACCGTCAGGTCGATCGTGGCGCTGACATTGATGGATTCCCCGAACCTGATATTCTCCGACTGGACTCGTCCGGCCTGAAGCAGGAGGTAGTCGCTGTCCCAGACGATATTCCCCGGCCATCGTTCTTCCCCCCGAATAGGACCCGCGGCCAGGGGGTCATAGGCGGCCACCGCATAGCTGTCCCCCGTCTCG
>CAZFTV010000034.1:0-2257 GCA_964521765.1 uncultured Eubacteriales bacterium | reverse complement strand
GTACCCCCCGTCTTGGCCAGGAGCACCACCCGGCTCAACAGGTTGTCGACGAAGACGGCCTGCGGGGGACGATACCCCCGATGGCTGGAGAGCCAGAAAAGGGGCGCTTCATCGGTCAGCGGGGTCAAGCCTTCAGGTATGTGCGCCCTGAGCCTTTTCGCCGTTCCCAGGAGGTCTTCCAGGGCCTCGAGCCGGCCCGTGGCCAAGACGAAGACATCCGGCTGATACTTGATCGCGGCCAGGAGGCCGTCCAGATAGGCTTCCCGGTCGGCGCGGCCCTCCTCTCCCGTCCAGAAGAGGAACGCGGGCCGGAGAACATTCAGCCTGGCCAGCCTCTCCATCGCCGGACGCCAGCCGTCCATTCCCCGCAGCGTGTAGCGATCAACGTGGATGGCGCTCCTCGGACCCAGGGCGGCCGCGATCTCGGCGGGCACGGCCATGAGCCCTCCGCCGGGCGCGGCCTTGAGGGCGACGGACAGCGAGGAAATGACCAGCCCCGCATACTCGACGGAGACATCCGTGTCGATGTCCAGGATGATGCCGGCGCAGGGGAAATCATCCTCCGTAATCAATGCGCCCACCAGAGCCTTGATCCCGGCTTCGATCTCCGCACTCCCCATGCTCTCCGGAGGAGGCAGGACTCTCAGGCGCATCCAGGCGCGTTCCCGGGCGGGGACGAGGCCGTCGATGAGCTGGAGAGTCCGCAGGCATTCGCCCAGGTCCGGGCTTTTCGCCGGGCTGAACTCCATCGCCGGCAGCAGGATCTGCAAGTTCGAGCTTTCGATTTTCGACAGCCTCTCGACCTCGGCCTGAAGGTTGCTCGCAGACAGGGCGACGGCGATCTCAGGCACCGCTCTCTCGCCCATGGCGTTCCCCGCAATGAGCAGACACATGAACAGCCCAAGAGCCGGCATGGATTTCAACATTCCGATCACCTCCCAGTCATTCCTCGCCCCGTCCGATCGCCCCTCACGAGTATGCCCTCAGGTTGCGCCGTCCCCGGTCCGGAACGCCCTGTCATCAACCGGCCTCAAGTCCATGCGCAGGAGATGGACCTCCATAACGTAGCCCCAGCGGCGATTCTCTATCGTCAAGCGCTCCGGCACTGCCTCCGGCCAGCCTTCAACAGAACAATACGACCGGATCCGGACGGACGTTTCAACCCGGTCCGGAGAAGGCGCCGGGCGAGAGGTAAAGATCCGGGACAGGTCGTTCATCACGCCCTCCCGGAGCGGTTGGTGAGGCAAGCCTTTCGGAGCGAATAGCACTTCTTTTCTCGGGGGCCGGCAGAGAAAGTCGAAGAGCCTCCCCCCCAGTTCGGAATAGGCCACCGCTCGCCAATCTCCGCCGCGGACAGCCAGATATCCGATCATATCGAAGCTGCGGCCCCGGACTTCCAATCGGATGCGATGAACCATGCGGTAGGTTTCGGGAAGGCGGGGCAGCGCGTCCGTCTCCCGGGGCGGAGGGGGGGCTGAACGGGGCCCGGACGATTGGGGAACGCAGGCCGAGGATATCAGCAGGGATACAAGGGCCAGAATCCCGCTCTTAGCCCAAGGGATCATCTGGATTCCCCGGGCCTGAGGAGTTGAGGTTTTTTCAGATCAAACAGCGCATCCGCAAGGGGCTCATTGAGACGTTGATCAAAAAAACGAATCACGGTTACTCCGCTCTCGTTCTCCCAGAGGCTTATGGCTTGGACGAGAAAGCTCCCGGGGTCGATTTCAAATTCGATTCGCGAAAGCATGGCCGACAGCGCCGCCGACCGGGGCCTGAGGACGAGCCGGTAATTCCCGCCCGGGAACATCTGGAAAACGAAGTCTTGCAGGGCCCGCTCCATATCCCCGTCCAGCTAGCTGGAAATCCGATTCAGCACCTCAGCCAACGCCTGACCGCCGTCCGTCCCACCCCAGAGCTCGGCCTCGCGGGCCCGGCCCTCCACGACGTCGAATTTTTCCACCCGCCCGTTCTCGTGCATCAGGATGATGGAGGCATAAGGCTCCACAAACTCCCAGCGAATGCGGCCCGGGCTCCGGAAAAAGAAAACGCCCCGAGCGTGGAGGGCGTCATCAAACAGCGCCAGGCGGCGCTCCTGGTGAAATCGCGCTCTGAGGCTCGTGTTTTCGCCCAATTTGACCGACATCTGCTTCAGAATCAAGCGGGAGTCCGCCTCGGGCAGGGGTTTCTGGGCCTGCCCGAAACAGAGCGCCCCGGCTGCGCCGATAAGCCATCCGGCAAGGAAGAGGGCACATCGTTT
>CAZFTV010000033.1:7051-13088 GCA_964521765.1 uncultured Eubacteriales bacterium | reverse complement strand
GCCTCTCCGTCGTGCGCCGTAAGTTCGGGACGGGCCCTGCACCTCCGCCCCTCCTCCCGCCCTGGAGGCCCTCTCCCGGAAATCCCGGGCCTGACGGGCCAGGCGACGAAGGTCCCGGCCTTCAAAGAACACCTCGGCCAGATGGGAGAAGGGGGGATAGTTCATTATCCTCCGGAATTCGACTTCCGTCCGGTAGAACGATTCAAAATCTCCCTGCGCCGCGGCGGCCAGGGCATGGTGATCAGGCACGGCCGTCTGAATGAGGACTTCGCATCCCGGCCCCTGGGCGAAGCTCATCATCCGGCACAGCGTGTGGTAGGTCCGCTGGCCGCTCCGGTAATCGGGGACACCGAGCTGCGACTCGGGGCTCAACACGGCGACCAGGGATGCCGGCGGAACGTGCCGCCGCGCGGCCAGGAGCTGCGTTCCGACCAGGAGGTTGACTCGGCCGCGCAGGAACTGCTCCAGGAGCCGGCTCTGCGCGGACTCGCTCCGAACCGTGTCCGAGTTGAAAGCGGCGATTCTCAGCCTCGGAAATATCCTCTTCAGCTCTTCCCGGACGGCTTCCCCTCCGGCCTCCCTTCCGAGACGGAGCGGCCCGCCGCAATCCGGGCAATCCCGCCTCGCCGGACGCATGACCGAGCAGTACCGGCAGACGAAAGAATCTCTCTGCTTGAGGAAGAACAAAGGGATGTCGCATCTCTCGCAGCGCGGGATCCTGCCGCAACGCGTGCAGACCATCGCCGAAGCGTAGCCGCGGCGATTGAGAAAAACGATCATTCTCTCTCCCCGACGGGCCCGGGTCTCGATGGCCTCGATGAGCTCGCGGGACAGATAGCCGCGCTCCCGGCGGACATCAACCAGTTTCACCCTCGGGGGCGGCGGCTCCGGGTCGAGACGCACGAGACGGCCCCTCGCCTCAGCGTCGTAGAAGCTCTCCACGGACGGATGCGCCGAGCCGAAGACAACGGAGGCGCCCAGGGCCCGGCCGAGGAGCACGGCCGCGTGCCGGGCGTCGTAGGAAGGGCTCTCCGCTTGGTAGAATGAGTCATCCTGCTCCTCATCCACAAAGACGAGCCTCAAATCGGGCAGGGGGATGAAGAGGGCGGATCGCGGGCCGGCCACGACCCTCACCTGTCCGGACCGAATCCTCGACCACTGTTCTTCCTTCTGCCGGGCGGTCAGTCGGCTGTGAAGAACAGCCACCGATCCGGGATGGAGGCCTTCATATTTTTTGAGAAAATCGACGGCCAGGGAGATGTCGGGCATGAGAAACAAGACGCGGCCCGATTTCTTCCATACGGCCTGGGTCAGCGTTTCGTAGACGGTTTCACGGCTTCTCCTGCTCCCGAAGAGATAAAAAAAACCGGAACGCTTGTCCGGTTCGGAGCGGATGATATCCTCACAAACTTTCTCCAGCCCGGGCGGGGAAGGAAAATCCAGGGCCAGCTGTCTGAGGGCGGCGGGGGGAGGAGGCGGCCTCATTCTTCGACGAGGGGCTCCGGAGGCGACCTCTTCCACGAAGCCCTTGGCCTTCATCCGGGCCAGAAGGGCGGAGACGTTCCCGGAGATTTTTTTCTTCAGAAACCGAGCGCTGTAGACCGCGCCGCCCAAGGTCTCGGCCAGCCGCTTTTCCTCCCCGGCCAACGAGCCCTCTCCTCTTGCGGATTCCCCCCTGTCCGTCAGCCTGAACTTGGAGCTCGCCCTCGGCAAAAACGAAGGGGGAACGGAGGCGGCCAGGAATTCTCCCCACGACGAGGCGTACCTCCGGCTGAGGAGCCGGCTGAAGGCGAGAAAACGGGGGGGGAAAACCCAGCCCTCATCCAGGAGAGCCTTGATTTCCTTGACCGTCCCCGCCGATTTCGGAGGAGCGTTCCTGAGATGGACGATGAACCCGGTCAGAAGCCGCGGTCCGAACGGGGCCAGGACCCGGCAACCGATGCGGGCCCGCGCTTGAGCCTGAACGGGAAGAAGGTAAGTGAAGCTCCGCGCCAAAGGCAAGGGAAAGACGACTTCGGCATAGCGGCTCATCTCGCGCCCAGGAAAGCCATCACCTGCTTCATGTCCAACCAGACGTCCTTCTTGAAATGCTCGTTCCTGAGCAGGAAGGCGGGATGGTAGGTGGCCATAACCTGGATGCCGTTGAATTCAAAGAACCGGCCGCGGAGCACGGTGATGGCCGCGTCCCGGCCGGAGAAAAAATTCGCCGCCGGCTTGCCCAGGGCGACGATGACCGCCGGCCGGATTTTATCGACCTGCCTGAGGAGATAGGGTGAGCAGGCCCGGACCTCCTCGGGCAGAGGGTCTCGGTTCTGAGGAGGGCGGCACTTGAGGATGTTGGCGATATACACATCCCGGCGTTCAAAACCCATGGCCACGATAATCCGGTCCAAGAGCCGCCCTGCCCTCCCGACAAAAGGACGGCCCTGGAGGTCTTCTTCCGCGCCGGGCGCTTCGCCGACGAACATCAATCTGGCGGCAGGATTTCCTTCGCCCGGAACAGCGCGGGTGCGGGTTCCGGACAAAGCGCACTTTCGACAGGCCAGGACCTCGGCGTTGAGGTCCTCGAGGCCGCCTCCCTCTCCGGCAGGGAAAAATGCCGGGGGCGCCGCCGTCTCCCCGGCCGCGTCGGCCGGCGTCCCGGGCCGGAAGAGAAATTCCGCTCCGATCTCCTCAAAGAATCGGATTCTCTCTTCCGTCCGGTCGAGCTGACGCTTAGCCTCGTTGTCCAATAAGAACCTCAACGCGGTCGAGCACGAGACGGCTCAGCTCGTCCTTGGAGGCGCGGCCGGTCCGCGTCGTCCGCCCCGAAGGCTCGACGAAAAAGAGCTCGTTATCCTCGGACTCGAACCCGAATCCCTCGCGGGAAACGTCGTTGGCCGCCACGAGGTCGCAATTTTTCTCCCGAAGCTTGCGCAGGGCGCCGGCTTCCACGTCGCCCGTTTCGGCGGCGAAACCCACCAGGACCGGCCGGGATTTCATCCGGCCGAGCTCGGCCAGGATGTCGGGGTTGCGGGCCATCCGCCAAGCCTCCGGCAGATCCTCCTTGCGGGCCTTCTCCGGCCTCGTCTCGGAAAAACGAAAATCCGATACGGCGGCGGCCATGATGACGGCATCAACCTCCCTGAAGCGCGCTAGGACCTCGGACCGCATCTCCAGGGCGGATTCAACCCGAACGGTCTCGGCCCCGGCCGGCGGGACAAGGGATACGGGCCCGGTGACGAGGATGGTCCGGGCGCCGCGGCGGAGCGATTCCGCGGCCAGCGCGTAGCCCATTCTCCCCCAAGAACGGTTGGAGAGGAACCGCGCCGGGTCGAGCCGCTCCCGGGGGGGTCCGGCCGTGACCAGGACTGTTTTACCAGCCAGGCTCCGGGCGGCCTCGATCCGCCGCAGGCCGGCCCGGACGATCGTTTCGGGCAAGGCCAGCCGTCCCCAGCCTTCGTCCCCGCAAGCCAGAGAGCCGCTCTCGGGCTCGACGAATTCCACGCCGCGGTCCTTGAGTTTTTCTATGTTCTCTTGGGTCTGGGGGTTGAGGAGCATGGCTTCATTCATCGCCGGGGCGATGAGAACGGGACAGGTGGCGGCCAGATAGAGCGTGGACAGGAAATCATCCGCAAGCCCCGCGGCGAATTTGGCGATGATGTTGGCCGTGGCGGGCGCCACGACGAGCAGCGCCGCTTCCTGCGCCAGGCGGACGTGGGCGATCCTCCGCGCCTCTTCTTCTTCGAAGGGGTCCACGGCCACGCTTCGTCCCGAGAGCGCGCTGAAGAGCCGAGGCGACACCAGCTTGGCGGCGTTGGGGGTCATGACGACCTGAACCGGGCAGCCTTCCTTCAGAAATCCCCTCAGAATGTCACAGGCTTTATAGACGCTGACCGACGAGCTCACTCCCAGTAAAACCAGCCGGCCCGGCCCGCTCATGAGCCCGCCTCCAGACGGTAGCTGTTGATGATAGCCGACATCTCCTCCAGGCGGCTGTCCCGACGGCACTTGCCGCAGACGATGATCGATCGCAACTCCTGGGCGGCTTTTTCAACGAGGTCATTGACCACGATGTAATCAAACTCCTCGAAAGCCTCCACTTCCCCCTTGGCCACCGCCAGGCGTTCCCGTATGGATTCGGGAGAGTTCGTCCCGCGCAGTTCCAGGCGCCGCCGCAATTCCTCAAGGCGGGAGGGGACGACGAAGACGAACACCGCCCGGGGGTGCTTGGCCTTGACTTGACGGGCGCCCTGGACGTCGATGTCCAGGATGAGGTCACCCTGTTCGAGCTTGCTCTCGATTTCCCGCCAGCTCGTCCCGTAATGGTGGCCGTGGACGGCCGCCCACTCGAGGAAGGCGCCTTTACGGACCAGGCTCTGGAATTCCTCCTCGGAGATGAAGTAGTAATCCTTGCCGTGAAGCTCCATGCTCCGCTTGGCGCGGGTGGTGTGGGACACGGAGAAGCGGACGGTGGCCTTCATCTCGTTCAGCAGCCGCCGGATGAGCGTCGACTTGCCGCAGCCGGAAGGGCCGGATATGACGTACAGCATTTTACCTCCCCCCTGTCTACTCCAGGTTCTGGACCTGCTGCCGGATGCTCTCCACCTCCCCCTTGATGGCCAGGCTCTCTCGGATAAGAACGAGGTCCTGGGATTTGGAGCTGATGGTGTTCACTTCCCGGAGGAGCTCCTGCGACAGGAAATCGAGCATCCGACCCACGGGCTCGCTCGGCCGGCCGGCCAGGCATTCTCCGACGGCCTCCAGGTGGCTTTTCAGCCTGGAAATTTCTTCGGTGATGTCCAGGCGTTGAGCCTGGAGCGAGGTTTCCTGGGCCAATCGCTCCTCGGAAAGGGCATCGCCCCCTCCCTGCTCCCTGATTTTCCGCCGCAGCATATCGGCGAGGCCCTGGTGCCGCGACCGGAACCTCCGCTCGATCCGGAGGCAGCCGCGGCGGATGGCGCACACGTGACTTCGCAGCTGGCGGACGATTCCCCCGCCCTCGCGTCGCCGGGCGCGCAACAGGTCGTCCAGGGTGCGGACAAAGGCGCGCAGAAGGAAGTCCGCCTCCGCCCGGCGCAAACCCCTGGGTCTCAGTTCCGCCAGGTAAGGGATGCGGAAGACGTTGTCCACGGAAAAACGGACATCGGTCCCGGCGCCCGTCGAAGCCTTCTCCAGGGCCCGGACCAGCCTGGCCAGGAGGGGCTCGTTGATAAAAATGTCCCAGCCCGCGGCGTCGAGTCGGGTGATTTCCAGCATGGCTTCCACGCGGCCGCGGTTGATTTTTTTCTGACAGACGGCCTTGAGCTTGTTCTCCAGGACGCCGACGGGCGCCCCCTTGTAGGACCAGTCCAGGAAGCGGTGGTTCAAGCACTTGAGGCCTATTTTGACACGCAACGAAGGCGAGGTGAACGTCCTCTCGGCGAAACCCGTCATGCTTTGGATCATCGGTCCCGCTCCCCTTCCTCGGGAAATTGGAGCTCGTAGAGCCGCATATAGATGCCGTTCAACCGGCAGAGCTCTTCATGCGTGCCTGTTTCGCATAGGCGTCCCTGGTCGATGACGAAGATCCTGTCGGCGCCGCGGATGGTGGACAGGCGATGGGCGATGACTAGCGTCGTACGGTCCCTCTTGATTCGGGCCAGGGCCTCCTGAATGAGGCGCTCCGATTCCGAATCCAGGGCGGAAGTGGCCTCGTCCAGGATGAGGATGGGCGGGTCCTTGAGCAGGGCCCGGGCAATGGCCAGCCGCTGGCGCTGGCCGCTCGACAGGAGCCCGCCCCTCTCGCCGACAAGCGTCTCGTATCCGTCGGGAAGCTCCATGATGAAATCATGTGCGTTGGCCGACCGGGCGGCCTGGACGACATCCTCCCGGGAGATGTCCTCCAGGCCGTAAGCGATGTTGTTGAGGATGGTGTCGTTGAAGAGGACGATGTCCTGGGTCACCAGGCCCATCTGCGCCCGGAGCGAATCAAGGGTCACCTCCCGGATATCGATGCCGTCGACGGTGACCCGGCCCGCCGTGGGCTCATAGAATCGCGCCAGGAGGTTGATGATGG
>CAZFTV010000033.1:4048-6890 GCA_964521765.1 uncultured Eubacteriales bacterium | reverse complement strand
GGCGGCCGGGGCGTCCTTGATCTCGGGGACGGCCTGTGCGACCTCCTGGATGCGCTCGTAGCAGGCCACCGCCTGCTGGATGGAGCTATTGGCCTTGCTCAGCCGCTTGATGGGCATATACATCAGGAAGACGGCCATGACGAAAGCCCCGAAATCGCCGGGGCTGATGATGCCCTCGCCGATGCGGCGCGATCCGACGTAAAGAATGAAAGCGCCCACCACCCCCCCCAGGAATTCCATGAAAGGCGAGGACAGGCTCGAGATCCAGGCCAGCTTGAGGCTGGTCTGGAAATAGCGCCGCGTGGCCTGCATGAATTTCCTCAGCTCGAACCTCTCCATGGTGAAGGCTTTGACGACCTTGTGCCCGGTGATCGTCTCATGGAGGAGGTTGTAGATGCGGGCCATCTCCTCCTGGTTCCTCAGCCCTTTTTTCTTCAGGACGCGGCTGAAGGCCGCCAGGGGGACGGCCGCCAGGGGCGTCACCACGAAAGACACCAGGGCCAGGTGCCAGTCGATGATGAAGATGCCCGCCAGCAGCGCCACCAGGGTGAACAGCTCCTCAATGAAATCCCCCAGGCTTCCCGAGAGGGATTGCTGGATCTTATCCACGTCGTTGGTCAGGCGGGACATCAAGTCGCCGGTGGGGATGTGGTCGAAGTAGGAGGAGGACTGGTAGAGCACGTGGCCGTAGAGGTCGTCCCGCATCCGCTTGACCACCCGGTGACCGACGCTCTTCATAAAATAGGAGGACAGGAAGGTGAACAGGCCCTTGCCCAGGATCACGGCCACGACGATGAGAGGGATGACGATGACGAGCTTCTCCCTGGAGACGTGAAGCGTCTGGAAGACGAAATCCATGAACCGTGTCTTGGCCGGGATCTGGGCGGCGGGCGAGCGGACGAACATCTCATCGATGATGGGCTGGACGAGGTTGACGAAGACATAGGTGAAACCGGCGACGAACAGCGTGCAGAAAAAGGAAAAAGCCAGCCGATTCTTCTCCTGGAGGGCGAGTTTCAACAGCTGGATGATTTGTTTCATGACGCGCCCGGACGGTCGAGAAGCGACCGCGCGACCTCGAGGGCGTTCAGGGCCGAGCCGCGGATCAGGTTGTCGGCAACGGACCAGACCCAGAAGCTTCCGGGGAACTGGTCCTCCCGCTTCACCTGGCCGACGAACACGCCGTCCTTGCCGGTGACGGAAATGCAGGACACCGAGCAGAAGTCGTCCGAAGCGTGGTCCTTGAGGAGCGGGCCGTCGTGCAGGGCGGACTTCACGTCTTGGAGTCCGGCCTCGGAACGAAGCTCCAGGTAACACATCACGGCGTAAGTGTGGAACAACGAGGCCTGGACGATGGACAAGCTGAGCGGAAAATTCGGGCGTTCCAGGACGCGGGCCAGCTCGGCGACGACCTGCCGTTCGCCCGAGGAGAAACCGTTCCGGTCCGGCTCGCTGGTGTGGGACAAGAGGTTGAAGGCCGACTGCTGCCTGAAAACCTTGGTGGGCAGCGATGTCCCGGACAGGAGCGACAGGCTCTGACCGGCCAGCTCCTCGATGCCCGACTCGTCGAAGGCAGAGGCGGGCTGGAGGACGAAGGCGATGGCTTTTTCCAGCCCGAAGCGCCTCTCCAGGGGGGTGAGGAGATGGGACAGGATGATGACCAGCGGATGGGGGTTGGAGACGACCGGGGGACGCGTCTCGAGAAGCCGGTCGTTGATGCCGGAGACGACGAGCGGCACGTCCGTCCGCCCGACGAACGATTCATTCAGGTCCAGGGCCAGGAAACCGAGCTCACCGGACAGGCGGGAGTAGGTCCTGTTGGTTTCCGGGTCGGCCGCGAAAAAAATCAGGTCCCGTCCCGCCAGGGCGTCCCGGGTCAGGGCCCGGACGACTTTGGGCTCGTCCCGGAACTGGGACAGGCGGCTGTACTCCTCCTCGATGTCGGGGTCGAACAGCTCGACGCTCTGCAGGGGCCAGTTGCTTTCCTCCAGAACGCGCTTGATCTCGCGGCCGCGAAGCGAGGTCGTGCCCACCAGGGCGACCTTGTATTCGGGCTTGGCGGCCATGTCTCGGAAAAAAGGGTCAGCGGGATCTGCGGTATTCGGCCATCATCTGGTACATCCTGTCCTTGAGCGCCAGCTTGCGCTTCTTGAGCTCGGATTCCTCGACCTTCTCCTCATCCGTAAGATGGCCCCTGTTCCGGAGGGCGGCCAGCCGTCCATCGCGGCGGCGATGCTCCTCGAAAATGCGCTTGAATTCGCCGTCCTCGCGAAGAAGGAGCTCCCTGATCTCGTTTTCGTCCATATTGTCGACTCCCGCGAAAGGATAGCACAACGGGAGGGGGCAATTCAATTTAAGCGGGAAAGGAAATGCCCCTCCAGCTTCTCGGCCAGGGACGCCCAAGTGAAATCCCGGATTTTCAGGCAGCCGGCCTCGGCCAGGCGCAGGCGGAGTCCCGGGTCACGGATCAGGCGCTCGATGCGGCGCCTGAGGAGAAAAGAAAGGGGGAGGGGGGCCACGAGCGCGGTCCGGCCGTCGACGGCGAAATCCTCAGTGCCGCTCGGAGTGCAGACCACGGCCAACCGGCAGGCCATGGCTTCAGCCGCTGTGTTGGACCAGCCGGCCCGCCGTTCGGCGCCGACGAAGATATCCGCCTGAGAAAACAGCCGGGACATCCGTTCCTGGGGAAGGTTCAAGTGAAAATCATAAGGAAGCTGCGTGCGGAGCATGGGCCTTGGGTCGCGACGGTCGTGGCCGCCCTTGATATCAAACAAAACAAACTTAACGGCCGCATCAACTCGGGCTGGTAATTCCGCTGCGCTCCATTGAGCGCCCGGTTAGA
>CAZFTV010000033.1:3800-4038 GCA_964521765.1 uncultured Eubacteriales bacterium | reverse complement strand
GGGCCGGATGGCGGCGGGCCGCCCCTTCCAGGGCCCTGACGATTTGCCGAATGCCCTTGCGTCTCTTGTAAATCCTCCCGTAGGCCAGAACGCGGATTTCCCCCTCGGGCCCGGCTTCGGGCGCGGGAAGGGGATGAAAAATCTCCGGGTTGATGCCGCCCGCGGCCTTGAAGCAATCCAGGCCATATTTTCTCCTGAGACGGCGGCAGAGCCCCTCGGAGTTGGCCAGAAAGAGCCA
>CAZFTV010000033.1:3335-3718 GCA_964521765.1 uncultured Eubacteriales bacterium | reverse complement strand
AAAAGCCCCGAGAAGTGTGTCCTCGCTGCACAACCCGACGTCGAAAGCCTCCGTCTCCATGGACCCGAGGGGGCGCGTTTCCCCCCGAAAAGGAAGCCAGTCGGGCTTCCCCCCGGCGGGGTGGAAGAGCACGAACTTATGTCCCAGGCGCACGAATTCGTTTCCCAACTCCAGGTAGCGCCGGACGCCTCCGAAGACTTCGACATGGGGCAGCAGGGCGGCGATTTTCATGAGGCGCTATTCTAGCATAACCATTTTGGGCTCTCTCGCGGTTTTGCGGCGGCGAGGCCGACCGGGATGTCCTCCAATTGTCGCCCCTGCCCCGCCGTCCGGCCCGGCCCGGAGCGCGCGGGAGACGCGTCTGGAACCCCTGCGACGGTTCG
>CAZFTV010000033.1:0-3325 GCA_964521765.1 uncultured Eubacteriales bacterium | reverse complement strand
CCGTCGATCCTGGAGAACGGGAGAGAGCCCCTATTATATTCCCCCCCGGGTCATGGTAAAATATGAAGCGTAGAATTCATATGGAAAAGCAAAGCATCGGCCGGGCGATTCGCAAAAAACGCCTGCAAAAAGGCCTGACCCAAAGACAGGTGGCCGCGGCCTCCGGCGTCAAGCCTTCCTACATCGCCCGCATCGAAAAAGGCCGGGCGAACTTCACCATCGAAAAATTCCTGAAAATCGCCGCCTGCCTTCAGGTCCCGCCCTACGGATTGTTCGGCACCAAGCCCCTGGTCCCTTACCGCCAGAAGCCGCCCAAGCTCGTTTTTGACTCGCCTGAAGGAAAGTACACGACCGTTAAGCTCTTTCCCGACGCTCGCATCCTGGCCCCGGGATACGAAATCGGGGAGCTCATTCCCCTGGACTTCGTCCCGGTCTTCAAGGACCTCCTCCCCGCCCCGGACAGAACAGACAAAGACCGGGTGGTCGCCGTCCTGGCCACGGACAACAGCATGGCCCCGGCCATCACCCGGGGCTCGATCATCGGGCTCGATCGCCAGGACATCGAGCCCCGGGTGGGGGAAATATACGCTTTCTTGTTGAGGGAAGCCCAAAACGCCGTCTCCATTAAAAGGCTGACCAGGATCGACCGCCACTTCTTGATCGTCGATGGAGACAGCCAGAACCCCGCCGTCCGCAAGTCCGAGGAGCTCAAGGATTTCCCCATGGTTCTGAACCTCAAAAAGAGCGACATCGATGATTCCCCCCTCATTCGCGGGCGGGTCATCTGGGTGTTGAACAAGCTGGCTTGACCCCGGATAGGCCTCGCCGTCCTCCCCATCCTTATTGCGCTTCGCCTTCCTCCTTTCAACTCTCACTTCGCTCGCTGCCTCCGACTTCTCCGGAGACACCCACTTTTTCACCCCTTCTATGATAGCGAAACGCAAGTCTTAAATTGTTAGGGGTCGGGGGCTTAATATCACTAAGAAACGTCCTCACAGAATCGGAGATGCACCCTTCGTCTCTTGACATTCTTGACGTTCCAAATATAGTCTAGAGCGAAGAAAGAGGTTTAGGGCAAAGGCAAGCCCCGCCTGAGAGGAGAAAAAAGTTATGAGCAACGATCTTTTAAAAATCGGCGGCATCATCCAAACCCTGTTCGGCGCAGCCGGCCAGTTCATCCCGGGCGCCGGCGAAGTCCTGACAACCCAATCGACGAACGGCAACATCTTCAACATGGTCTCGGGCGTCCTGCTCGGCGCCGCCGGCTTCCAGAAGTCCGAAAAGACGGCTAAAGTCGTCGGCCCCGTGGTGGGCATCGTCAATGCCGCCGCCGGCGTCCTCGGCTTGACCGGAAACAGCACCGTCGCCGGTTTTCAGCTCAACTCGGGCACTCCCCAGATCGTCCTCAATTTCATCATCGCCGCCATCGGCATCCTGACGCCTTTCCTCAAGAAGAAGAAATAAACCTTTCCCCGGCGCCGGGGACGGCGCGGGATCCTCGGCAGGGGCCGGCCGACGGATTGTCCGATTCCCCGGGGGTGCTCTTGGCAAAGGGCTTTCTCTAGTCATCCGGGATTCCCCCAAGTCCATCGTTCAATGTACGAGGCGGCGAGGCGCCGCTCTCCGCGCCACTTCACTTCGTGCCATAAACCACAAAAAGAGATGCTTCCGGCCGACATTCTTGACTTTCAGGGGCCGAAAAAATATACTGGCCGCAGCGACTGGCCAGGTAGCTCAGTCGGTAGAGCGAGAGACTGAAAATCTCTGCGTCGGCGGTTCAATTCCGTCCCTGGCCACATCCCCTTCATCAATAAAATCAAGCATTATCAAGCCTTGCCGCTGTTTTCCCCCGAGCGGTCATAGTTGATTCTTGTGCTCCTGAGCGCCCTTTCGTGCCCATGTTTTGGTCACAAATTGGTCACAGTGGATCTTCAAGCCCCCCAAAGCTATGGGGATGATCCCGGCTCCACTTCAACGGTTTTGAAAAAAATCCGAGTCCGCCCTTTGGTCACAATTTGGACACACTCGCACGGGGGGTGATCTGCCAGCTGGATCTCTCCATGAAGGCTTTACTTGGCCCTAAGCCTATCTATATAATTTTTCCGAAAGGGGATAAAAATGACGCTTGATATACCTGAGGGTGTGACCGTGGGCCAATTGTGTGATGTTGTAGGAAAATATCTAGAAGATCATCCTGAAGAATTGCATGAAAGAGCGCAATACCTTGTAGCTCGTGCTTTGCGCTTGGCCTTTAGCCCAAAGTAATACGACCCTACATGAAAAAGGTAAATAAAGTACTTCGAATTATTTTGCTCGCCATATTGATGATTGTGGCGCTCCTGGTGATTAGCTGGTTCTGGGCGGCCCCAGGAGAAAATCTATTGGGTATTATCGGGGGCTTTTTTAAGATGCTTTTTCCATGAGAGAGTGTTTATTGACACTAACACCTTAGGCATATCCTCGGCTAGCTCTGAGAAACGTCTAGTCGTTGGAGATCTCCCGCGTTTGGACACTTGCTCGACCGAGATGTCTTTTTCCCCCATGTACTCCTTGAGTCTTTCTCTTGTGTCTTTCATTGCACTAGTCATGCACAATATAGGCCCGACTATTGCACTTGTCAAGTACTTTTTTAAGCTTTTTTATATTATGATTGTGAGCCTGGAGTACAATTTTTTCGTGACAGATATCTCTCAACAAAAGAAAACAGGCGTTGTAATCCGCAAGAAACGCCTGGAAAGAGGCCTAACACAAGAGAAACTTGGCAAGCTGATTGGAGTAACACATACGACGATTAATCGTATGGAAAGTGGGAGACAGAATTTTTCTTTTTCGACTCTCTTAAAGCTTTCAAGGGCCCTGGAGATTCAACCCTATGCCCTTTTCTCCGACAAAACTTTTGTGCATTATCAGGAAAAAACACCAGATATTAAATTTGAAGTCCGAGAGAGAGGGCTGATTTCCGGATCTACCTCCGCCTATGAAGCTATCAAGCTCTTCCAGGATCCCCTCAGCCTCGGCCCTGGCTGGGAGATCTCCGATGAGCCGCCCATTGACTATGCCCCCCTTCAAAAGAAATTCCTTCCCCGCGGCTACAGCTCCCCGCCGGATCGGATCATCGCGTTTCCGACAATCGGCCACTCCATGAGCCCCACGATAAACGAGGGCTCAATTGTCTGGATTGATCGCTTGGACCTCCAGGCCAGAGAAGGGCAGATCTACGCATTCTTGCTCCCGGACAAAACGATCACAATCAAGAGGCTCGTAAAGGTCTGTGAAGACCATCTCATAATAGATGGTGATAATCGGGATACCGAGGCTCGAAAAA
>CAZFTV010000032.1:0-14146 GCA_964521765.1 uncultured Eubacteriales bacterium | reverse complement strand
ACTACGATGAAAATCAAACCAGGAACGGAACAACCGAGGCCCCGTCGAGCGAATCTGCCCGCTGTAACCACCGGCCCGTCGCGGAAGCAGTGATTCAGTTCGTTCAGGGGCTGAAGATCGCCGTTGACCCGCAGGGACGGAGCGCCTTCCTCGCGGTCGGCGAAGGCATAAAGCCCTCCGGGGAGCGGACGGCCGAGGGACCAGCCTGGAATTCTGATATGGATCTCGAAATCGAGGGGAGCCTGAGGGGCGACGGCAATTTTGACGCGCCCCTGCCAGGGATAGTTCGTCTCCACGGTCAGCCCGACTTCCCGGCCCCGGATCTCGAGGCGTGATTCGCCCTGAATGAAGAGGCTGACATAGAGGGCGTCGTCTTTCCGGGCCAGAACATAGCCCGGAAGAGAGGGCAGGAAACGGCAGATGTTGCCCGGGCAGCAAGCCACCTCGAACCAGGGCTGCCGTTCGGCCGCGCCCTGGTTGAAACCTGTTTTTCCGTCGGATTCGAGCGGATTGGTGTAGAAGAACCGGTCTCCGCTTAAAGACACCCCGGCGATGAGGCCGTTGTAGAGCGTCCATTCCAGGACGTCCATGAACTCGGCTTCCCCCGAGGCCAGGAAGAGGCGATGGTTCCACAGGACGCTGCCGATAGCCGCGCAGGTCTCGTTGTAGGCGTCGGCATTCGGCAGCTCGTAGGCGTCGCCGAAAGATTCCCCCTCCGCGCGCGCCCCCAGCCCTCCGGTCAGAGAGGTTTTTCTTTCGATGACGTCCCGCCACAGGCTTTCGATGGCCGGGAGGAACTTCCGGTCGCCGGACAGCGCGGCCACGTCGGCCATGCCCGAATACATGTATGTCGCCCGCACGGCGTGTCCTACGGCTTCCCGTTGCTCCAGGACGGGCTCGTGCGCCTGGACGTAAGAGGCCAGGTTGTAAACGGCGAAAGGAGAATCGGGGGGGAATCTCTTGGCATAGGGCTTTTGGCCCCGCGCCTCGAGGAAATAGGCCGCCAGGTCGAGATATTTACGCTTGCCGGTGAGACGGAAGAGTTTGACCAGTCCGATCTCGATTTCCTGGTGCCCCGGATAGCCGTAGCGCTTGCCCGGGCCGAAGACATCCGCGACCAGGTCGGCGTTCTTCAATGCGACGTCGAGGAGGGCCCTTTTTCCCGTGGCCTGGAAGTGGGCCACGGCGGCCTCATAGAGATGGCCGACGTTGTAGAGCTCGTGGCTCGACTCAAGAAGGGACCAGCGCTCGGGTCCGGCGCCCGGCGGAGGGTTGGCGGGGTCCACGGTGCGGGCGGCGTAAAGATAGCCGTCCTTCTCCTGGGCGCCGGCGATCGCGGCGATCACTTCGTCGAGCTCATGCTCGAGCCGGGGATCCGGCGCGAGGCGGAGCGAATAGGAAGCTCCCTCTATGATCTTGTAGACGTCCGAGTCGTTGTAGCGTTTGCCGAGGAAAGGCCCCGTCATCCAGCCCGCGGCCTTCTTGAAGTTGTCCAGGCGGCCCGTCTCCCGGCATTTCAGGAGGGCGAAGGGAATAGTGACCGTTCTGTTGGTTTCCAGGCGCGGCCGCCAGAAGGAATCGGTGATCCTATAGCGCGTGAAATCCACGGGCTGAAGGGGGTCGTCACGGCCGGAGCCGGAGAGGCCGGCCGCTGCGGACAGCAGGATGATCAGAGCCGCGGCAGGGATTTGAGATGTTTTCATGAATAAAATTGTATCATACAACCGCGGACGGGGCAGCGCGCCGACGGCGCCCGGGGGCCGATGCCCGCCCTCAGCGTTTCAGCCTCAGGGGGCGTCTGTCCCGGACAAGGCGGCCGCGCTCGAGGAGTCGCTGGATATAAAGAGGCAGGCTGAAAAGGGCGGCGTGGATGGCGGGACTGTAAAAGCGGAGCCGTCCCTCGAGCTTTCGGCTCAAAAAGCGGCGGGCCAGGAGGTTGAGGTCGGGGCGTTCCAGGAGCGCCGGGCTTCCGGCCAGGAAAAAAGCCCAGGGGCCGACATAAGCCGGTACGCAGGTCAGGTAGGGGAGGACCGCGGGAAAAACGCTGCGGAGCGATTTATAGACGGACGAGAATCCCCTCAGCATGTTGACGTTGGCGCTCCCGGCCTGGATGACGACCAGCCCGCCGCGGCGCAAGCGGCGGCGAAGCAGCCGGTAGAACTCGACGGTAAACAGCTTCCGCGCGGGCCCGGGTTCTCCCGGGTCGCAGAGGTCGAGGAGGATGATGTCGTAGCGGTCGTCGCTTTTCTCCAGATAGAGCCGCGCGTCTTCGCAGTGCAACTCCACGCGAGGGTCGCGAAAAGCTCCGCCGTGCCAGGCCGGAAGGTGAAGACGCGCCAGCTCAACAACGGCCCGGTCGATTTCGACCATGACCAGCCGTTTGAGCGAGGGATGCTTGAGGATTTCGCGCAGGGGAGCGCCCTCGCCCCCTCCGGCAAGGAAGACGGTCTCGGGCCGGGGATGGAGAAGGAGAGCGGGGTGGACGAGACACTCATGATAGATGAATTCGTCCGCCGCCGTGGACTGGACAAGCCCGTCGAGAAAAAGGCAGCGTCCGTAATCATAGGTGTCCGCCACTTCGGCCGTTTGGAATGCGGTCTTGACCCTGGCCAGGCGCCGCTTGATGCGGTGGCCGTGGATTTCATCGGGCGTCAAACGCTCGATGTACCAGTCGCCCTTGAGTTCCAGACGCATGCGATCCTCCCTGCCGGAGTTCTAAAGCGGGCCTATCATTCCACAGGGCGGGGCGGGGAATCAATACGCTTTCCCGATCAGGCGATCGGCCAGAGGACGAAGACGGCCACGTCCCAAAGGGCGTGGCTGACAGCGTTTAGGACGATCGACCGAAAGCGCAGAAATAGAAATCCCCAGGCGAGCCCGCACACGCCGGCGGCCAGGATGAGAAGGGTGTTGCCGCTTCCCGCGTGGACAACGGCATAGAGCGCGGCGGCAGCCAGCCAGCCTCCCCGTCCGCCCCAGTGTCGCTGCATCCGTCGCTGAAGGAGACCCCGCCAGAACAATTCCTCTCCGGGGCCAATGACCAGGGCCAGGAGCGCCGTGATGCGGGCCGTGGAAGCCCCGGCCTTGAAGCCGTAGATCGAGCTGATGCCGCTCTGCGCCGCGGGCAGGAGCGCGGTCGCCAGGATCCCTCCGCCGAGAAACACGGCGTAAAGGCCGAGGGCGGATAAAATTCCCAGCCCGATGGCCGCCGGCGGCTTGAGCCCCGGCCCCGGCTTCAGGGCGGCTCGAAACTCCCGGTCCATGAAAAAGCCCAGGCCCGTCAGGAGGACGAGACTGAGGGAAAATCCCCACCAGAAATCGAGCGGGCCGAGGCGCCGGCCGATGAAAAGGGGCACGAAAAGCAGGGCGGCTGCTCCGGAGAAGAAAGCCGTGCCCGCAAGCGATGTTCCGGAGCGGGCGGTCATAAAGCCAGGACGAAAAGCCGGTCCAGCCACAGGGCGATTGTGCAGAGCAGGCCGAAGGTCAGGTTGAGACGGGCCGTGGCGCCGTCCAGGACAACGAAATCCATGGGCTGCCGCGGAGTTCGCCGGCGACGGGCGCGAGCCCACAGCCTGAGAGCCTGAGGCAAGGACAGGAATATGATCAGAAAGCTCCAGGGCATGGAAGGCCCCAGGCCGCTGAAGGCCCTGGGCGCGAGAATCAGGCCCAGCACGAGCGCAAAAGGCGCGAAGATTAAAAACCCGTAGTAGACGAGAGACATCTTGTCTCCCAGCAGAGAAGCCATGGTCCTCACCCGGTGTTCCCTGTCGGAGAGCATGTCCCTCCAGTTGTTGGCATGCAGGATGGCGCTGACCAGGAGAGCCATGGGCACGGTCCAGACGACGGGCAGCCAGGAAACCCTGCCGGCTTGGACGACCCAGGCGCCGAGCGCGCCGAGAATGCCGAAATTCAAGAATACGGCCAGGTCTCCCAGCGCATGGGATTTCAGGGCGGTGTAAAACAGGCCGATGGCCACGCCCGCAACGCCCAGATAGAGCAACTCGCGGCCCACGAGAGCAACCAGGACGAGCCCCAATCCCGAGCCCAGGAGGAAAAAGACTACCGCCGCCGTCGTCACCGCCCTCATGGACAGCCAGCCCCGGACGACGGCGCCGCTGACGGGGGTCACCTCTCGGTCGAGCCCGAGCCGGAAATCATAGACATCGCTGAGCATGTTGGCCGCCGAGTGGAGGATGACCATGGCCGCGAGGGCCAGGAGGAAACGACCGGCCCGAAGCGGCGCTCCGTCCGCGAGGACCGCCAGCGACGTGCCGAAGAGAACCGGCATGGTGGAGGCGGGAAGGGCCCAGGGCCGAATGGCGGTCAGCCATTTCTTGATCAAAGGGACATCACCGGCGAAGGGTTCCTTCATGCCGCGGGTTATACCATACCGTCTGTTTGGGGGTCAATTCCTTTTGCGGCCTCGGCGCATGAACAGTCCGGCGAATTCGGCCAAGACCATGGCCGTCGCGCCCCAGACCCTGTGGCCGCCGAAGGCGTAGAAAGGAACCTCGACCGCTTTTCCTCCCATCGTCCGGATTTCCCGAAGGGCGCGGGGCGGGTCCAGAAGATGAGCCAGGGAGACTTCGATGACTTCAGCCACCTCCTCCGAACGCGGCCGGCATTCCGGAGGATGGGGAATCGAGGCCACCACGGGATAGATGCAATAATTGCTGGGGGGGATGTAAAGGGGCGTCAGGAGACCGAGGATTTCGCCCCCCGGCATGGAGGTGCCCAGCTCCTCCTCCGTCTCGCGCAGGGCGGCTTGGACGGGCGTTTCGGAGGGGAGCTGTTCGCCTCCGGGCAGCGATACCTGGCCCCGGTGATGAAAGACTTTATCCGTTCTTTTCGTCAAAAGAAAATACAGCTGCTCTTGACGCGGATAAAGCAGGAGGAGGACGCCCGCCTTGTGACAACGTTCACCCACGTCCAGATAGGTCTGATCGCCGGGACGCGGAAAAGGCGCCATCACGAGCTGCGCGCTCAGGCCGGGCAGGGTGCCGCGAAGGCGCTCCTCGATGAAAAGCAGGGTTTTGCGGGCGTCCTTTTCGATGAAACCCGGATGGGACGAACGGCGGGACGGGGAGTCCATCGATCATCGCCGGGACGGCTGGCGCTCTTTGTTTTCCAGGACGGCCTTCACCGACCGGACCCATTCGGCGGATTTGAGGGGTTTTTGAATCAGCCCGTCCGCGGGACAGGATTCCAATTTTTGTTCATCGATTTTTTCGTAGGGTTCCTTCAAAAAGATGACGGACGTGCAGGCCAGGTCGGGGGTCCGGCGGATGAGGTCGAAAATGTCGAACCCGTCCCGGCCGGGAAGGTTGATGTCCAGGAGCACGATATCGGGGCTCGCCCCGGCCAGAAGGCCGGCGGCCTCGCGTCCATCGGCCGCCACATCGACCTGGAAATGCTCCTCGACGAAAGCCCGGCGGACGATTTGTCTCGTGACGGGATTGTCATCGGCCAGCAACATCCGACAGGCCCCGGGACGCCGGGCTTGGCCTGGAAAGGAGACGATGTTGTCCCGGACGGGAGAGGCCGGCGGAGGCGTCTCCGGGGTCGCCTCCCCGGAGGGCCCCGGCTTCTCCAGGCCGGCCAGCACGGCCAGCAGCTTTGCTCGGGAGACGGGCTTGGAAAAGGCGTGCGAAGAGACCCCCGTCTTGAGAGGCTCGTGCATCCAATCGGCTTCCTTGGTGAAGTCGGACATGACGATGATGGGAACGCGGGGCGACCGGTCATCGGCGCGGGCGATCCTCTCGCAGAGCTCAACTCCGGACATCACGGGAAGCAGCAGGTCCAGAATGACGATATCGGGCTGATGCGCTTGATAGGCCTGCCAGCCGTGCAGCCCGTCGGCTGATGTCAGAACCTCGTAGCCGGCTTCGCGCAGGAACCCGGCCACCGCGGCTTGATGGATCCTGTCCGCGTCCACGACCAGGATAGCGGCCCGCTTCATCTCTTCTCCGCGTCAGCGGCTCTCCCGCTCAAGGCTCTTTACGGCCTGTTTTCGGAGGCGCGGCCGGATCATAGCCCGCGGCTTGATGCGATGACAGCTTCCGGATGCAGTCCTTGACGATCCGGACGATGTCCGTGGTGACCTGGCGGTAGAAGGTGGTGATGGGGTAGAGGGCGATCAGCAGATAGGGCGACTCCTGCGCGGAGAATGGCTGAAGAATGACCCGCATCCGCGGCCCCAGGGTGCGGACGGAGATTTCCTCGAACGCTTCGATGTTCAGGCCCTGTCGGATGTTCGTCAGCAGTCCATGCAGGGGGGAGAAGAACGCCGCCAGTTGTTCGGGCGGAAAGTGCGCGCCCTCTGCGTCGAGAACCATTCCCTCGCCGTCCAACAGGACCAGCTCCAGGATCTCCCCCCGTTCCAGGAAAGGCCGGACCTCAGGGCTAAGAAAACGCATGGGCATCTCCGTTGCGGATTTTTCTCAGAAGACGGTCCATCATGACCGCAAAAGCCTCCTGGAGATTGCTGCCCTTCAGGGCGCAAGCCGGAAAGCGGGTGTATTCGGACAAGCCTAAAAGCTCGGTCAATTCGTCGGGAGAGTAAATATCGGCCTCGTCCTGCTTGTTGCACAGGACGATGACCTCGGCCTGTTTCATACTTCCGTTGGTCTCTTGAAGCTCGCGGAGCTCGCTGACGAACTCGCGGTTATGCTCGAGCTCCGGTTTTCGGGAGTCGGCTATGAAAAAAAGTCCGTCCACTTCCTCGAACAGAAGGCGGCGGGTCATGTTGTAGTAGTTCTGGCCGGTCGTGGTGTAGATCCGGATGATGATGTGGGGGCTGAGCTGGAGGGGAGTGAAATCAAAGAAGAGGGTTTGTCCGAAGGACGTCTCCAGGGACCTGACCTGCTCGGCCATCTTGAATTCGTCGGGGATGCTGTTGTGGAACAACCACTTGAGGGTGGTTGTCTTGCCGGCCAGAGCCGTGCCGAAGAAGATGATTTTAAGATAGAGCTTATCGTTGACGACTTTCATTTCAGGCCTTTGCGCAGTTTGGCGAGGATATCGTCGATGTCCTGGTCCTGAAGAGACCGCACTTTCTGCTGCCGGGTCATCTTCTGGCGCAAGTCCTGCTCATCGGGTATCCGGATCTTGTGCTGCTCCATCAAGGATTTGCGGATATCCTGGGTGTCCCGCATGATCCGGGTGATTTTTTCGATGGCCCGCTTGGCTTCCAGTCGGATCAACCCCAGGTAGCTCTCCTTCGTGGCGATGATGGTCAGGAGGCCGCGAGGCATGCCGCTCTGGCAAAGCTTCAGGTCGCCGAGCTCGACGATGATCATGTCCAGGCTCTGGCCCAGCTCCAAGCCCACTTGAGCGTAGGAATTGTAGCAGGCGGCCAGAAGGGCTCCGAGGTCTTCCGGCTTCATGTCGAATTTGCCGCCGATCTCCAGGGGAATGCCGTCGATGTCGAGGAGGATGAGGCCCTTGACCTCCGGCAGGCGTTGAAGGATATCCCCGAAAATGGCCTTGATGTCGCTCATTTTCCGGCCGTCAGCATAAGGCCGCCGGGCTTGACGGCGACCTTCTTCTCCAGAAACGCGATTCCCCTCGCGACCCGGCTGCGGAAAGCGTCGCTTTCCGTCGTGCTCTCCAGGAGAAACCCGCAGAGATAACGTCCCCGAAAGACCAGGGCGGTCTTGTCGCCCGCCCTCATTTCCAGGCACCAGGAACGGCCCGGGTTGCAGGTTGTACCCGCGATTTTATCGAGTTCGCGCTTGAAGGCCAGGAAACTGCGGGAGGGGAAAAAACATTCCCGATAGCGCGCATAGCCGACGAGCTGCTCGCCGTCGAATAAGGCGACCAGGGCCAAGTTGCTCTCTCGGGACAGGCCTTGCAGAAATTCGATGACCCGCCGCGGCGTGTCCTTGATATAGGGCACGAGATCCAGCCGTCGTTCGCGCAGGCCGATGCGGAGAATTTTCTTGAGCGTTTTTTCCTTGACCCGCAGCGTCTCCGAGAGATAGGAGCGGGTGATGGGCCGGCCGGACTCCAGCTCGGCGATGATGGCCTGGAAGGCGAGATAGACCTGGCTTTGCCGCATCTGGATCATGAAATCTTTCATCGCCGGGCTGCAGGAGGCTGTTTCAAGGAGCAGCTCTTCTTCCGGAGAAAGGTCGGAGGGCAGGGGGTCGAGCAGATACAGGCTGCCGCCTTCCAGGGCGATCTCTTCGCGGACGGGGTGCCCGGAGGCCTCAAGCCTTTCCCTGGTCAGGCCCTGAAAAAAAGCGACCCATCCCCGGTCCAAACGCCCGAGGAGGGCTTGGAAAGCGTCTTCCCCGAGCCCGAAGCCGATGACCTGGATGGGGGGAGCGCCCGTTTCTTCGTCGGAGAACGACAGCTCCAGGGCCGCCCTCTGGGATTTGAGGTCGTCGCCCTCCAGGAATCGGACTCCTTTCAGGTGGAGAACTTCCTTGGGCACGTCGCCCAGGAGGAGCAGCTGACGGTAGCGGGGGATGTAAATGCGCAGCCAACGGAAAAGGGGAAGAAAAGAAGAGCGGTCGGTTACGGAGCAAACCAGCCGATTTCTGTCCCACAGGGAGGCCATGACCCGGGCCTCGACGGAGACAATCCTTTCCCTGGCCGCCGCCTCCAGACCGGAAGTCACTTCGACTCCTTAAAGGAACCCTCCCAGGCGGCCGCTGCCTGTCTCAGCTTCCCCAGGGCCGGACCGGCATTCATGGATTTCCCTCCCATGAGAGCCAGGTAGGAGTCCGCCTGCCGAATTCTGACGAGGAGTATTTTTCTTTCAGAGCCCTCGATGAAAATCTGTTCGAGGGGCGGAAGACCCGCGAGGCGGGCCGATTCGGCCAAGCTGATGACGGCGGGGATAAGGCTCGACTGCTGATCTCGCGCCATTTCGGGCGGAGATGCGCGCCAGGCTAAGGCCCGGCCGCCGGCTGTAAATACTCCCGACGCTTCTCCGCCGAGGATTTCAGCGTGCAGCTCTTCAAGCACCTTGAACAATTGTTTATCTTCCGAATTTCATTCAAAAATCAACAAAAACTCCGCGCCTTGGTTTCCATATTGAAGTGAATTTTCCGCTCGGTCAATGCCCCCCGAAGATGATTCTCCGCTGTCCGGGCCTCACCCCGCTTTTCACCCTCATAGGCTAGCCTTTTGAGTTTAACGGAATAGCCAAACCTGCCGCGCCGGCCGGTGTCGTCGCGGGGGGGCTCGACGGCCCGAGCCCCGGCTCCTCGTCCCTCCCCGGAAAACCGGGTTCCGGGCAGGACAATTACGGCCATTGACAAAAGGAAAAAAGAGCACCTAACATAGGGGTCCGCCGCGAGGATACGGGAACGCAGCCGATGAATTTCCCGGTGACGGGATAGAGCAGGAGGACGAGTGTCAGCTCACGGGTTCGATAACGCAAGGTACCTGGAGCTTCAGACCGGGGCCATCCTGGAGAGGGTGAAGCGGTTTGAGAACAAGCTCTATCTGGAGTTCGGGGGAAAGCTTCTCTTTGATTACCACGCCTCGCGCGTCCTGCCCGGGTTCGACCCGAACGTCAAGATGAAGCTTCTTCAGAAGCTGAAGGATAAGGCCGACATCCTGCTCTGCATCTACGCCGGCGACATCGAGCGCAAGAAAATCCGTGCCGATTTCGGCATCACCTACGACGCCGACGCCCTGAAGCTCATCGACGACCTCCGGGATTGGGGCCTGGACGTTAAGGCCGTGGTCGTGACCCGCTTCGACAACCAGCCCTCGGCCAAGGTCTTCAAGAACAGGCTCGAGCGGCGCGGGATCCCCGTCTCGACGCATCCCTTCACCAAGGGGTATCCCACCGACATCGACCTGATCGTCAGCGACGAGGGCTACGGGGCCAACGAATACATCGCCACCGACAAACCCCTGGTGGTCGTAACCGGTCCCGGTCCGGGAAGCGGCAAGCTGGCCACCTGCCTGTCGCAGATGTACCACGAGTGGAAACGGGGGACGAAGGCCGGCTACGCCAAGTTCGAGACCTTTCCCATATGGAACCTGCCCCTCAAGCATCCGGTGAACGTGGCCTATGAGGCGGCCACTGCCGACCTCGGGGATTTCAATCTCCTCGATCCCTTCCACCAGGAAGCCTACGGCCGGTCGGCCGTGAACTACAACCGGGACGTGGAGGTTTTCCCGGTGCTGAGACGGATCTTGGAGAGGATCACGGGCGGAGCGGCCCAATACCGCTCGCCTACGGACATGGGCGTCAACGCCGCGGGCCTGGCCGTTGTCGACGACGAGGCCGTTCGTCGGGCATCCCTTCAGGAGCTCGTCCGGCGCTACTTCCGCTACTTGTGCGAGTTCGCCATGGGACTGACCGAGAAGGAAACCGTCCAGCGCGCGGAACTGCTGATGAGAGAGATGAACACCAAGCCCGAGGACCGCCGGGTGGTGACTCCGGCCCGGGAAGCCGCTGAAGACGCCCGGCAGCGGGGAAAGGGGAATGAGGGCGTGTTCGTCGGAGCGGCCCTGGAACTCCATGACGGCCGGGTCGTCACCGGCTCAAACTCGCCCCTGATGCACGCCGCTTCGAGCCTGGTTTTGAACGCCGTGAAGGTCCTGGCCGGCATCCCGGATTCGATCCCGCTGCTCACGCCGGCCATCATCGGCTCCGTGGCTGCCCTTAAAAAGGACATCCTGGGAGCCAAAGCCGTGAGCCTCGACCTCTCGGAGGTCCTGATCTGTCTCAGCCTCAATGCCCCGGCCAACCCCATGGCCCATCTGGCCCTGGAAAAGCTGAAGGAGATTCACGGCTGCGAGATGCACACCACCCATCTGCCCGCGCCAGGCGATGAAGCCGGGCTGCGGCGACTGGGGATCAACCTGACCAGCGAGCCGAATTTCTCGAACAAAAATCTGCATGTAGGCTGAAGAGCGGCCCCGTCCCGGAGGGAATCTGTTCGGTCGGGCCCAATCCGACGAGACCGGATGTTCCCCCATTTTTTTTCGAGCTTCGATCCTGGACATGGAAGGGCCATTAAAGCCTGTTCTTCTAAAGACAAGGGCGGGGATCAAAAAATTGTTGTCAACAGGAGAATGAGTGATATAGAATTGCGGGGCGGCGAGAAGAGGACTTTTCATGGAATTCCTGTACAGCATCTGCATCCTGGCCGTCTTCCTCCTCGTCGGCAAAGCCCTGAGGGCCAACATCAAGCTGTTTCAGGTGCTTTTCCTGCCCTCGGCCATCGTTGCCGGGTTCCTGGCCCTCGGCCTGGGGCCCTACGGGGCCAAGCTCATCCCCCCGTGGGTGATCGCCAACTGGAGCCCGCTGCCCGGCGCCCTGATCAACATCGTCTTCGCCTCGCTGTTCCTGGGAGTGACGATTCCGCCGGTCAAAAAAATCTGGAGCTCGGGCGGATCGCAACTTTGTTTCGGAGTCGTAGCCGGCATGGGGCAGTATTTCTTCGCCCTGCTGGCCACGGCCCTGATTCTCGTCCCCTTCTTTAAATCCAACCCGCTCATCGCCTGCATCCTGGAGGTCGGCTTCTCCGGAGGACATGGGACGGCCGCCGGCATGAAGGTCATGTTCAAGGACTTGGGCTATCCCGCGGGGGGCGATTTGGCCTTAATGTCGGCAACGGTGGGCATCATCACCGCCGTGGTGGCGGGCATGATCCTGATCAACATCGCCATCCGCAGGGACTACTGCACTTACCTCAGCGAGAAAAGGGGAATCCCCGTCTACAAGAAAAAGGGGCTCATCCCCGAGCCGCAGAGGTTTTCGATCGCCACGGCCACCGTGGCCTCGGAAGCCATCGAACCCATGACGTTTCATTTCAGCATCATCGCCCTGGCCGTCGTCATCGGCTGGGGGTTCCTTTCGGGCATGCAGGCCCTGTCGCCCGCCTTCAATTCCTTCCCGCTCTTTCCCCTGGCCATGATCGGGGGCTTGATCGTTCAGAAATTCTCCATGGCCTTCAAGGTCAACCGTTACTACGACAAGAACACCTTCGACAGGATCCTGGGCTTCGCCCTGGACATCCTGGTCATCTCGGCCATCGCCACGATCAAGCTCGACGTCTTCGTGGCCAACTTCTGGCCGTTCTCCGTGATCATGGCCGTGGGCATCGCCTGGATGGTGTTCTGCGCCGTTTTCCTGGCTCCCCGCATGTTCCAGAGATACTGGTTTGAGAGGGGCATCACCGAGTTCGGCATGCAGACGGGCGTGACGGCTATCGGGCTCATGCTCCTGCGCGTCGTGGACCCCCTGTACAAGACGGATACGGCCAAGGCCTTCGGGTTCAAGCAGATGATCTACGAGCCCTTCCTGGGCGGCGGGTTCATCACCGCCTTCGCCCCGATACTCGTCATCAGCCTGGGCGTGTGGCTGTCCATCGTTGTGTCCCTGGCGTTCATGGCGGTTTTTTTCCTGTTGTCGTTCTTCAACGGCTGGGTGAATTTCCGGCCCGATAAAAGGGCCAGGGAATGAAATAGGAGGTGCAGCGTGACCCTGGAATCGGTTGTGGATGCGATCAACAAATACGTCTGGAACATTCCCCTTGTGGTGTTATGCCTGGGAGCGGGCATCTACTTTTCGATCCGCACCCGGTTCCTCCAGGTCCGGCTCGTCAAGGACATGGTGGGGCAGCTCTTCCGGGGGAAGTCCTCCAAACTAGGCGTGTCTTCATTCCAGGGGTTCGCCATGGCCCTCGGGGGCCGGGTGGGCACGGGGAACATCGCCGGCGTGGCCACGGCCATCGGCGTCGGAGGCCCGGGCGCCCTGTTCTGGATGTGGATGATCGCCTTTCTGGGCGCCGGCTCGGCTTACATCGAGGCGGCCCTGGCCCAGGTGTGGAAAGAAGAAATCGGCGGAGTCTACCGAGGCGGGCCCGCTTACTACATCGAGAAGGGGCTGGGCCAGAAGTGGTACGCCGTCATCTTCGCCCTCATCACCATCCTGTCTTGTGGCATCCTCCTGCCGGGTATCCAGGCCAACTCGATCGCCGTGGCCTTCCAGGGCGCTTTTTCGGCGATCGACCCCTGGATGTCGGGCCTGATCGTCACGGCGCTCCTGGCGCTCATCATCTTCGGCGGGGTCAAGCGCATCGGCAGGGCCGCCGAGCTCATGGTGCCCTTCATGGCCGTGGGCTACGTGCTTATGGCGCTCGTCGTGGTCATCATCGATTTCAAGCGCGTGCCCGGCATGCTTGCCCTGATTTTCACCTCCGCGGTCGGTAAGGACGCCATGTTCGGAGGGATCCTGGGCTCGGCCATCCTGTGGGGCGTCAAGCGGGGCATTTTCTCAAACGAGGCCGGCCAGGGAACGGGACCGCAGGCCGCGGCCGCGGCAGAAGTGCCCCATCCCGCCAAGCAGGGGCTCGTTCAGGCGGTCTCCGTCTACGTCGACACCCTGTTCGTCTGCACCGCCACCGGGTTCATGCTCCTCCTGACGGGCATGTATAACGTCGGCGACGGCAAGGGCGGCTTTCTCGTCCACAACATCCCGGGCGTCGAGGCCGGGCCGGCGTGGACGCAGATGGGCATCGATACCCTTTTCAAGGGCTTGGGCTCGTACTTCGTCGCCGTGGCACTGTTTTTCTTCGCCTTTACCACGCTCATGGCCTACGCCTTCTACACCGAGTCCAACGTCGCCTATCTGTTCAAGAAGCGGAGCAACATCATGATCCCCGTAGCCCGCGTCTTCCTCCTGGCCATGACCTTTTTCGGCGCCGTCCGGACGGCCAAGCTGGCCTGGGCCATGGGCGACATCGGAGTCGGGCTCATGGCCTGGCTGAACGTCATCGCCATCCTGCTCCTGAGCAAGGTCGGCCTGGCCACCTTGAAAGATTACGAGAGGCAGAAGCGCGAGAAGGTCAAGGAGCTCACCTTCGACCCCGGAAGCCTCGGCATTCGCCACGCCGTGCTCTGGACCTACATCCGCCGCCATCCCGAGCTTGACGGAATCATAGGGAAGGACTTCGATTAGGGTCCCTATGATCTTGGATGAGGGACGGGCCGAACCAGATATCTGAAATTAAATATATTACGTCCATTCTAGGAGCGGAATCGGCCCTTATCGTTGCCTTTTCGACGGTAAAAAAGTTGTTTTAGGGATTCACGTGGAATATATTCATAACTCGCTCTCGCGCCCGTAGCTCAGCGGATAGAGCGGTGGACTTCGAATCCAAAGGTCGGGGGT